>DHMN01000023.1:54462-74078 GCA_002405805.1 Cyanobacteria bacterium UBA4641
ATTCTGTTCCTACTCGGTATTTCGGAATCTCTAATCTTTCACAGCAGCCTATGTCATTTGTCGACATGGCAATGCGACCGACACAAAAATTATTTCAGCATGCCCTATTTCCACAAACCCAAGAGCCCCTTCAAAAGATTGCTGGAATGACGTAGTTTCCTCGTGCTTTTAAAAGGGCTCAAACTTGTATTCAATCGTATTTTATCTAGCCGATGTGTTCTTTATAATCTTTGCCACCGACAATTCTCAAGTGACGGCTTTCGCCTTCACCAATTGATTTACTTTCAAGATTGTGTTGCTCAACCAACTCGTGTTGCAATTTCCTGATTTGTTGGTTTTGCGGTTTCAACTCAACATCTGTCGCACCTGCCAAAATCTTTTCGATAGCGGATTTTGCTTCATCAAGTGCCTTTTCGGTTATATCATAAAATGTTTGGCGTTCATTTACTTCCGCGATATCCAACGCCTCTTTTATAACCTTTTGGATTTGCGCCATTGAGTTTGTTTTTACGTAGAAAATTTGAATTCGATTTTCTTCTGCTGTGCTCAAAACCTTAGCACCACCTTTGATAAAGTTTTTGTGTGCAATCACAATATCTGCATCATCAAGATTACGTGTGATTTCTGCATTCAAATCAAGTCGTTCAATAACCTTTTCTGCGATACTTCTTGATACAGCGTAAAGGTAGATTTTTTTGAACTTTTTGACATCTTCAACATATTTCTGACGAGAAAAACTGAATTTCAAGCTTTCAGGATGTTCAATTTTGTCATCTAACGCATTGATTTTATCAAGTACAGTCGGTGCTTTATCTGCAACAGGTTGAACAGGAGTGCTGAAGTTATAAACCTTGTCAACCTTACGGATTTCAGGTCTGATTGGCCATCCGCGCAAGATATAGTCAACTGCCTCTGCCGTATCCTTGTATACCGCCAAGGTATTTCTATCAAGGATTTCTATTACGATATCGAAAGTCGGCTGTTTCTCCCTTTCTAATACAGTTTTCTGTGAAGAACGACGTTTAGCCTCATCATCACCCAATGTTACAGACTGAATACCGCCGACTAAATCTGATAAAGTTGGATTCTTGATTAAACTTTCTAAGCTATTACCGTGAGCGGTTGCAATAAGCATTACACCACGTTCAGCAATTGTTCTTGCTGCTTGTGCCTCAGCCTCTGTACCAATCTCATCAACTACGATAACTTCCGGTGTATGGTTCTCTACCGCCTCAATCATCACATCTTTTTGAAATTCAGGTTGTCTAACCTGCATTCTTCTGGCATGCCCAACCGCAGGATGAGGAGTATCACCATCACCGGCAATTTCGTTAGAAGTATCAACTATCACAACTCGTTTCCCAAGTTCGTCTGCTACCAATCTTGAAATTTCTCTCAATTTGGTAGTTTTACCAACTCCGGGTTTTCCTAAAAATAATATACTTTTACCTTGCAAGCAGATGTCTTTGATGCAAGAAATAGTACCGGTTACAACTCTACCTATTCTGCAAGTAAGACCAACTACTCTGCCTTGTCTGTTTCTGATTGCACTGATTCTGTGAAGAGTACCTGCAATACCTGAACGGTTATCAGAGGTGAACTCTTGAACTCTTGAAGTTATATAATCAATATCTTCATACCCAATTTCAGAAGTCCCAAGATATTCAATCTTGCCGTTAGAATGTCTGATTTCCGGCAAACGTCCTATATCTAAGACAATTTCTATCACATCTTCCATTGCACTATAGTCGATAAGTCTACGAATTCTGTCGGGTAAAATCTCTACTAATTTGTCTAAATCATTCTGAAATTGTAAGTTGCTCATATATTCGCTGCCTTTCTATTTTGATTATAACAAAATATTTTTTGGCTATTAGTCGCGATTAATATTTGTGTATATCTTCTATATATATTATACTACATGTATCGACAAAATTGTCATGTTTCTTTACTATTCGTGTAGCAATTTTAACAAAACTTTACATTTGAAAATAGGTTCAAAACGTGTAAAATCAACACTTTTCATTTTAAAAAATAGAAAAAAAATAAATCACTCAACCATTAGATTGAACTTTGAATCAGCTTGTTACAATCCGAAATAATAGACCAAATTTGTATTACAGGATATTTACAATTTAAACTAGGAATTAATTGAATAGCGATTGTAAGCATCAACCGCGCTTGTATATAATGTCGGAATTTGAGTCACTTTGTGTGACAGATAATAAGGATTTGTAAACGCTGAAAACACCTCTGCACCTAACGCAGTAGAGGTATTAGCCGCAATCCTCAGCCCTCTGTTATTTATATCAGTTTTGTCAAAAGTTCTTCTAAATGGGTTGTTGCTCTCGTACAAATCGTAAGTCACTGTGTCAATAACCTGATTCACAGGAGTTGAATCAACCCAACCTGACAATGCCGAAATATTTTGTTGAAGTCCTGATATACCAAAGATACTCATATATATATTAAATCAGAAAATAATATTTTTTGCGACAAAAAAGGTAAAGTCTAAAAAACTTTACCTTTTTTATATTTTAAATTTGTTCTAAAACCTGTCAGACATCACTGAACAGTCCGAACATCATTCACTATTTAACTTCTCTAAAAATCAAAGATGCGTTTTGCCCACCAAAACCGAATGAATTTGAAAGTGCAGCGTGAATTTCAGCTTTAACAGCTTTGTATGGAACATAATTCAAATCAGCAACTTCTTCATCTTGGTTATCCAAGTTGATTGTTGGAGGAACAACATTGTCATTAATAGCTTTGATACAAGCGATAGCTTCAGCAGCACCGGTTGCACCAAGCATGTGACCATGCATACTCTTTGTTGAAGTTACATACAAATCAGGGTTAGCTTTTCTGTCACCGAAAACTTCTGCAACAGCGTGAGATTCAGCTTTGTCACCTAAACCTGTACTTGTACCATGAGTATTGATATATTGAACTTCACTAGGTTTCATACCTGCATCGTTCAATGCAAATTGCATTGAGTGGATAGCACCTTGTCCATCCGGAGCAGGAGCAACAATATCGTAAGCATCAGCTGTTTGACCATAACCTACGATTTCTGCATAAATATGAGCACCACGTTTTTTAGCGTGTTCATATTCTTCCAAAATCAATACACCGGCACCTTCCGCCATAACGAAACCGTCTCTGTCTTTGTCGTAAGGACGAGATGCTCTTTGAGGTTCATCATTACGTTTTGACAATGTTCTTGCAGCAGAGAATGCACCAACACCAACATCACAAATAGTTGCCTCAGAACCGCCTGCAACCATAACATCAGCATCACCATATTGGATTGACCTAAATGCGTCACCAATTGAGTGAGAACCTGTTGCACAAGCTGAAACAACAACTTTGTTTAAGCCCTTGAAACCATATTTCATTGAAATGTTTCCTGATGGCATGTTTACAATCATCATTGGAACTGTGAAAGGAGAACATTTGTTTGGTCCTTTTTCAATGATTCTGATATGGTTTTCTTCAAATGTTTTGAACCCACCTGCAGCAGAGCTAACAATAACCCCTACTCTATATGGGTCTTCTTTTTCTACATCAAGTTTTGAATCCTTTATAGCTTCATCAGCGGCAACCATAGCAAATTGGATGAATCTATCCATTTTCTTTGCAGCTTTTGGCTCCATGTATTCTTCAGGATGAAAATCTTTAACTTCACCTGAAATTTTTACGACGTGTTTACTAATATCTATTGATTCAGAAGTAGAGATGCCGCTTTTTCCGGCTTTTAGACTTTCCCAGAATTTTTCAACACCTACGCCAAATGGTGTTACTGCTCCCAAACCTGTAATTACTACTCTTCTTTTATCCATTTAAGATATCCCTTTTTCCTTTAATAATAAATATAATGCGAGAATGAAATTATAAAATCTCACTCTCGCATATATAAAATCCAGTTTTGAAGAAATTCAAAAACTCAAATTAGTGAGATAATTTGCTGTCAATGTATGATACAGCATCTTGAACTGTTTGAATTTTTTCTGCGTCTTCGTCAGGAATTTCGCATTTGAATTCTTCTTCTAAAGCCATAACTAATTCAACTGTGTCTAATGAATCAGCACCTAAATCATCTGTGAAACGAGCTTCAGGTGTAACTAATTTTTCGTCAACACTTAATTGGTCTACTACAACTTTTTTTACTGTGTCTAATGTACTCATCTTTTTTTCCTCATTAATTAATTGTATTACTAATTTAGTTTTCCTGCTACATTATACCTTGTTAAATATTTTTTTGCAAGAAATTTACATTTTATTAAAAATTATATCATCAAACCGCCGGCAACTTCAATTGCTTGACCTGTAACATAATCAGTATCAAGAGCTAAGAACTTAACAACCTTAGCGATATCTTCAGGTGTACCAAGTCTCTTCATAGGAATAGCGCTCAAGTAATCATCAATATTAGCAAGTTCTGCTGTCATAGCTGTTTGAATAAAACCTGGACATACAGCGTTTACTCTGATGTTTCTTGAACCAAATTCTTTAGCAAGAGTTTGAGTCAAACCAATCAAACCTGCTTTTGATGCAGAATAGTTTGCTTGACCTGCATTACCGTGACGACCTACGATACTTGACATATTGATGATAGAACCTTGACGAGCCTTCATCATATATTTGATTACAGCGTGAGTTACACAATAAGCACTTGTTAAGTTAATTTTGATAACTCTTTCCCATTGTTCCATATCCATTCTGATGAACAAACCGTCTTTTGTAATACCAGCGTTGTTCAACAATACATCAATCTTACCGTGTTCTGCAATCATTTTATCAACGTTTTCTTGTACTGCAGCAGCATCAGAAACGTCAAATTGATAGAAGTAAGCATTTGCGCCACAAGCTTTGATTTCGTCCAAAGCAGGTTGAGCTTTTTCAGCATCACAAATATCATTGATAATGATATCACAACCGGCTTTTGCAAGTTCTAAAGCACAAGCTAAACCAATACCACGAGAACCGCCTGTTACTAATGCAATTTTTCTTTCTGTCATTAATCTTTCTCCTTACTTATAACTTTGTCAAATTACTTGACCTGATATTTAGATACAATATCTCTCGACAATTATACCATAAATACGCTTTTATCATATTTTGAACCGATTTTTGTAACAATTATTACAAAACTAAGCCAATGCCATTTCTTCTTTCAAGGCATTAATTGTAGCTTCCAAAGACTCTTTATCATAGATGTTGTATGATTTTACGCTTGAATCGATTTTTCTGTTTAAACCTGCCAAAACTTTTCCCGGTCCGATTTCAATAAATGTATCAACGCCGTCTTTAATCATATTTTCAATTGTTTGAGTCCAATGAACTGATGAATAAATTTGTTTAGGCATTTTGTTTTTAAATTCTGCACTCAACATTGTTGCTTGAGCATCAACGTTTGTAAATACAGGAACGTGAGCGTTTTCCAAATCCAAATCTTGAACAAATGATGCAAATTCATGACCTGCATTTTCCATAAATTTAGAGTGGAAAGCACCTGATACAGCCAAAGGAACAACTCTTCTTGCACCTGCTGCTGACAACAATTCGCCGGCTTTTTTAACAGCAACCTCATCACCTGTAATTACAACTTGAGCAGGTGAGTTATAATTTGCAACATCAACATACCCAACTTCTGAAGCCTCTTTCAAAGCTTTTTCCAAACTACCTTCAGGAGCATTCAAAATAGCTGCCATAGCACCACCTTTTGTAGCACCCATCAAGTCTGCTCTTTTTTGGATAGCTTTTAATGTAGTTTCCAAATTCATAACACCAGAACAATACATTGCACAATACTCACCCAAACTGTGACCTGCCGTGAATGTCGGTGTGATATCCAATTGAGATTTCAAAGCCTCTAATGCAGCAATTGACATTGTTACAATACAAGGTTGAGTATTAACAGTTTGTTTCAAGTTTTCTTCAGGTCCTTCAAAACACAAAGTTGTAATACTTTTACCTAGAATTTTATCTGCGCTGTCAAAAACATTTTTTGCAGCCTCAAAATTATCATACAAATCTTTTCCCATACCTACAGCTTGAGAGCCTTGCCCTGGGAATAAAAACGCGATTTTTTTAGCCATAAATAACTCCCCTTCTTTTTCTACGTCTGTGCCCTAATTATACAATAAAGACAGGAAAAGTAAAATATCCGAGGTCAAAAAGAGAGGAAGGAAGGAAGGAAGGAAGGAAGTAGGTCGGCATTACTGTGCCGACAATATAATCTTGTCATTCTGAAAGCTTAGAAAATTTGTGTGAAGTATGAACACATAATTTTCTTGCTATTCAGAATCTCTAACAGAGCACCCCTCACCCTTGCCCTCTCCCTAGGAGAGGGTATAATGTCATTCCGAACCAAGTTCAGAATGACATAGACCTTTTTGTTTTGTCTCTCCGTATGAGAGAGACCGAAATTGGTTTTGAGCGAAACGCGAAAAACTACAATTTCGAGTGAGGGTTCGGTCAATACAATAGTAATGTAGCGTGGGGAAAACGAAGTGTCCCTATAAATTAAATTTGTCGGCATAGCTATGCGTCGACCTACTTATTGCCTTAAATCTTAACCAAATCATCCTTAATCAAACCATAAAACTTTTCACTTATATTATCCAAATCAATAATATCAACCATATACGGAAAAGTTGAATCATGGAAAAACGCCTTTAGCGCCAACAACTGTTCAAATGGAATCTTTTCATCACTTTTAAGCGCAATATCAACATCAGAATATTTCAAAGCCTTGCTTTTAACCCTTGAACCATAGATATAAATATCAACATTTGGCAAGAAGCTTTTAACAGCAGAAACTATAAAGTCTTGATATTTTTTTTCTAAATCAAGATTTGCCATTAGCCAATGTACCCTTTTAAGTTTTTAAGCAAAAAGCTAATTTCTTCATAAAAATCAGGAACAATACTCACAACTTGCAATGCAACATTTTCATCATAAGTATGAGAAGTCAAATTTCGCATTTCTCTAAACTTTGTCCATTTTTCTAAATCAGACTTGATAAGATTCATTTGAGATGCAGTTCTAATCATATCATTGAATGAAAATTTATTGACATCATCTACAATAAAAGCTCGTTCAAGAAAATATTTGCGCAAAGTCTTTAAAGCAATAGAATATGTAAATTCAAAACGCTGAATGACAGAATCTCTTATAACATCATCATTTTTCGCATTTTTGTATCTGTCTAAAACTTCTCCCAAACGCTTAATGGAGTTTTCTAACGCTGTCAAATCAAGATTTTCCATACAGAAATATTAGCATATTTGTCCACAAATAGCAATAAAAAACGATACAGCTTGAACACTGTACCGTTTTTATTTTATTATAATAACTTTTCAAAATTACTAGCAAATACCTTCACGAAGTCTTACTACTGCAGCGCCCCATGTCATACCTGCGCCAAATCCGCAAAGAATAGCTGTTGAACCAAGTTTGATTTTTCCTTTTTCAACGCCTTCTGCTAACGCAATCGGAATAGATGCGGCTGAAGTATTTCCGTAATATTTGATATTTGAGATAACTTTTTCATCAGAATATTGTAATCTTTGTTGCAAAGCCTCAATAATTCTTTGGTTTGCTTGGTGAGGAATCAAATAATTAATATCTTCTGCTTTCAAACCTGCAAGCTCAATCGCTTTATCAACGTAGTTTGGCAAAGTTGAAACAACAAATTTGTAAACATCACGACCTGCCATGTGAACTTTTGAATCAACGACATCACAAGGTTCAACAAGCGGACAATTTTCACCTGCCATATTCAATGAGATATACTGACCGATTGAACCGTCAGCTCTGACATCTAGTGACAAAATGTCATCCACACCGTCTTCTGCCTCAGTAACAACCATAGCACCTGCGCCGTCACCGAAAAGAATTGAAGTTCCTCTATCTTTCCAGTCAACCAAGCGTGAATTGTTATCCGCTGCAACAATCAAAATATTTTTATATAAACCTGAACCAACTAGACCTCTTGCAACTTGCAAAGCGTAAATCAAACCTGTACAAGCAGCAGTCAAGTCAAATGAAGGTACAAAATTTGGAATACCCAATCTTGTTTGGATATCACAAGCCAATGCAGGATACAATTGTGGTGGAGCTGATGCAGCAGCGATTACACAATCAATATCTTCTGCTTTAAAACCTGATTTTTCAAGAGCGTTTGCAGCAGCCTTAACACCTAAATCTACAGCGCTTTCGTTACCTGAAACAACTCTTCTTTCTTTAATACCTGTTCTTGTATAAATCCATTCATCAGAAGTTTCATACAATTTGGTTAAATCATCATTTGTTATAACTGTATCAGGCACACTGTACCCAACACCTGCAATTCTTAGTGGTTTAACGTTTTTTGACATATTTATTTCCTATCTATTTATATTTTCTGCAATTTTAGAGTTGATATCTTTGTTAAGCACTCGAACTGCTGCTCTTACTGCATTTTTCATTGCATAAGATGAACTACGTCCGTGAGCAATAACAGAAATTCCTTTTACTCCTAATAATAACATTCCACCAAAATCTTCCCAATTAGTTCTTTTCAAGATACGTCTCAAAAATGGTTTTGCTAACAAACCGATTAAACAACCAAGAAAATCTGATTTAAACTCAGTTGAAATCATTTTTAACAACATAGATGCCGTACCCTCGGTAACTTTCAATGCAACGTTACCGGCAAAACCGTCACAAACAACGACATCACATTTATTTATAAAAAGCTCTTTTCCTTCGATATTACCGGCAAATTCAATTCTACCTTGTTCATGTTTTTCTTTTAACAAAGGATAAGTTTCTTTAACCAAAGCATTACCTTTGCCTTCTTCTTCACCGATACTCAAAATTCCAACTTTAGGATTGTCAACTCCAACGATGTGTTTAGCATAAACCAAACCCATTTCTGCAAACTGAGAAAGCATTTCAGGAGTACAATCGCTATTTGCACCGCCATCAATCAATACAACAGGTTTTTTCATTGTTGGTAAAGTTACGGCAATTGCAGGTCTTGTAACACCGTGGATTCTGCCTAAACCAAACAAACTTGCTGCCATTGCTGCACCTGTAGAACCTGCAGAAACAACAGCCTCACATCTACCTTCTGCAACAGCTCTAACTGATGCTACGATTGATGAATCTTTTTTCTTACGGATAGACTGTCCGACAGCCTCACCCATACCAATAACTTCAGAGGCATGCGTAATTGAATAATCGATTTTGTCCAAATCGATTTTAATTTTTCTTTTGTGACCTTTTGTACCACAATCAGAATAAATACAACCTGCAGATTTAATTCTGTCAAGCTCTGCTTGAATTTCATCTTGTCTTCCGACTAGCTCAAGACCGACACCATATTCTTGTGCCGCCCATAATGCACCTTCAACTATTGCTCTCGGAGCGTAATCACCGCCCATTGCATCTATTGCTATTCTTGACATATCCTTCTCTCTCCAAAGTTTGGCTTGAAAATCAGAAGCGGCAATATTTTATTGTCGCCTCTGATTTTGATTTATTATTCTTCTGTTTTTTCTTCTGCTGTTTCTTCAGCCTTAACTTCTTCTACTTTTGTTTCTTCTTTTTTAGTAGATTTTTTAACTGCTTTCTTAGCAGGAGCTGTTGCAGCAACTGCAGCTGCTTTGTCAGCCAATTTTACAGGTTGACCTTTGTAAGTTCCGCATGCTGTACATACTGTATGAGTTAAAACTGTTTCGCCACAGTTAGGACATTTTGTTGTTTCAGGCTTTGTAGCTTTCCAATTAGCTCTTCTGCTGCCTTGAGCGGAATGTCCAGTTCTTTTTTTAGGTACTGCCATTTTTGTTTTTCCTTTTTATTTCTTGTACTAACTAACTGTTTTTTGGGTTAATTTGGATATTTTTAAAGACATCCAGTCTTGGGTCGGTGGTATCTTCTTTAGAAAGAAATTCCCTTCCTTTACAATTAATACCACAAACTTTTTTATTTGGAAGATTTAATATTACAGATTGATACAATAAGTCATAAATGTCAATCTCCTTTTCTCCATTCAAATCCGTAACAAATTGTCCGTCTTTGATTTCAAACTCTTGCCCTGACTCTTCGTATTCGCCAAGCAGTGAGCCTTTTGAATACAATTCGTCAATGTCAAAATCCATATCATATTCATACTTATCAAGGCATAAATCACATTCCAAATTAACTTTGCCTTTCACATTGCCTGAAATTTCCACAAAATCACCAAGCGATTTTGCACATAATTCGGCATGGATAGGGGCAACACAATCTATACCCTCGATTTTTTCATCGAAAGTACAATATAGTGTTTTGTTTTCGGCATTTTCTAAATCTTCCAGTGATAATATTTTTTGCATTTTAAGTTAATGAATTTATACGTATTGTTCTTCTTGAATTGCAAGTGCTGCAATTTGGTTAGAAAGGAAACAAACTTTTTTCAACGGACCTTCTGTTTCTTTTTCAATTAAAACAGAATTGTTTGACTGCATTCTCTCAACAAGTTCCTGATACAAAGCTTGAGCCTCTTTTACATACAACACCAACGGCGCTGTTGACCCTTTAATAAATACCAAAACTGCATAACGTTTTTTGATATTTTGAGTATTCATACTTTGCGGATTGAATTGTTGAGCCATAGTTTTCTCCTTTTCCTATATCTTAGCGAAAAATCCTGTTAAAATCAAGAGTTATGAAATTTCAATTCGTGTTATACTTAAAATCACGAGGAGCGCCACAAATGTGGGACAAGTTAAAAGAACAACTCAATATCTTAAAATTGGAAAAGAAAAAATTATTTCTTATTACAAACTCTGACAAATTTTTGTCAAAAGATGAATTTTTGGATGCAATCGCATCTGCCCTACAAGGCGGAGTTGACATTTTAATGCTCAGAGAAAAAATTATCCCTGACAACGTCATTGTTGAACTCGGACACAAATTAAGAACCCTATGTGACGAATTTGGAACAACTTTTATAATAAACGACAGAGCGGATATCGCGCATATCGTCGAGGCTGATGGAGTACATCTTGGAGAAAACGACATCAGCGTACAAGATGCAAGAGAAGTTCTTGGGCATAATGCAATTATTGGCAAAACCGCAACAAATCCTGATGAAGTCATTCAAGCCGTGAATGATGGGGCTGATTATGTAACCATAGTGAGCGAATCAATGGATTTTAAAACAATCCAATGGTTATATGAAAACATTGATATTCCGATTTTTATAACAGGAAGTATCGGCACGGATAATATTTCAGAACTCGTATCAAAAGGGGTTCAAAAAATCGCAATCACAGAACCGATTATGTATGCCAAAAGCCCTGAGCATGCCGCAAGAGAGTTTTTAAGGCATTTGCCGTAAGAGGACGAGAAGGCAAGAGGGAATGCCTATTTCATGTCATTACGAGAAAAGTTTACTTACAAATACCACATAAGTCTTAACGGAGTGACGTGGTAATCCACAACAGGACTTGCAGGGGATTACTACGTCGCGCTGTAATGTCTATTATTTTATTTGTAAAACAAGGCTCCTCGTAATGACATGATTTTTTAAAAACTTAACTATCACCCTGAACAGCAGGAGCAGCGTGCGAAACGAAGTGGAGTCACGTTTAATGCGACTGCGTAGATATTCAGGGTCTATCCATTTGATTGAAAACTGTTCACTATGGTCAATTTTTAAAATAAACATTGATAGATTCTGAATAGGATAAAATCTACGTTGCTACGCAACTTGATTTTTAATCCTTTCAGAATGACAATATTTACTTTGCTTGGTTAATCCTGTAGGGTGGGACATTAATTTTGTCAGCATAGCAATGCCGACCTACATTTAATAGCCTGACATCTTGCCTTCTTGCCCTCCTGCCATCTATCTTAACCTAGTACCTTAGTATCCTAGCAACTTCAAAATCTACACATTCGTAGTCAAAGATGGAGCGATGGAAATAAATTGACGAACCAAATCGCTATCCCACTGAACGCCTGCACCTTCTCTTAAAATTGCACAAGCCTTTTCAATTGGCATACCTTTTCTGTAAGGTCTATCACTAACCAATGCATGATAAGCATCCGCAACAGAAACAATTCTTGCCTCAAGCGGAATTTCATTACCCTTCAAGCCTTCAGGATAACCTTTGCCATCGATTCTTTCGTGGTGGTATTTTACAATCGGAATAAGGTCTCTTAGAGCTTCATTTGGAGCCAAAACCTTTTCAGCACCAATTGTTGGGTGTTGTTTCATGATTTCCCATTCTTCATCTGTCAACTTACCCGGTTTTTTCAATACGCTTTCAGGAATACCGATTTTGCCGACATCATGAAGTAATGCACCGATTTTAATTCTTTCAACTTCATGTTCAGGAAGATTAACCGCACGCGCAAGAGCCTCTGCATATCTTGAAACAGAAGTAGAGTGACCTTTTGTATAAGGGTCTTTGGCATCAATTGCACCTGCCAAAGATGTAACCATTTCCATCAAGTGGGTGTGGTTCATAATTTCTTCGTGGTTAAACTTGTGAACCAATTCTTCTTCAAAATTAATACCGATTTGAGAGTGACGTTTTGCCAAAACTTCAGCAAAAGAATTAAGCGCCATATCATCCCAGAAATTAAAATCAGAAGAACTTACAATAGCTGACATGCCTTCTTTGTAGCCCTTTGCTTGAGAAATGAACATTGCCTGTTCTGCCAAAATCAACAATTTTTCTTGGTCCATAGTACATTCAGGGAATGTTGAA
Source organism: Cyanobacteria bacterium UBA4641 (assembly GCA_002405805.1). Classification (GTDB taxonomy): domain Bacteria; phylum Cyanobacteriota; class Vampirovibrionia; order Gastranaerophilales; family Gastranaerophilaceae; genus Zag111. The sequence continues at coordinate 67,215 of DHMN01000023.1, forward strand.
ATACCGACAGAAACCTTGATAGGTCCGACATCATCTACAAAACAACAAGACAAACAGTATGTAATATATTCTGCCAAATATTTTGCATCTTTTGTGTTGGTTTCAGGCATAATAATAGCGATTTCGTCTCCACCATATCTTCCTGCAGAATCATTTGCCCTGATATTTTGTTTAATTTTTTCTGCAATAGTTTTGATTACTTCATCACCTTTTGCGTGTCCCAGTTCTCTATTAATTTTAGAAATGTTATTTACATCAAACATAACAACAGAAAGTGAAGTATTTGTGTCTTTCGCTTTTGCAAGTTCTTTTGCAAGAATTTCTTGAAACCCTCTGTGGTTATACAAAGATGTAAGCGTATCAGTGTTGGCAAATTTGTTTGTTTGCTCTTGCAACTGGATATTATGGATAAACATTCCCATATAATTTGAGAAAAAGTTTACAATATTTGTGTTGATATTTGAAATATTTTGCCCAACAAGCATTACACCAATACATTTGTTAATTGAAATCATTGGAACAATTACAGAGCTTGACTTTGCAAGGTATGAAATATTCAAATAATTGATATTATCTTTATCAACAATAGATTTGTTTTTGAATGCCTGAATGATTGGATTGTTATCATCTGACATAAAAATCTTTGAAGAATAAGTGTTTCCTGCTTTGCTATAAATTTTCAGATTGATGCATTTAGATTTTTCATGGAAAAGACCAAAACCCACAAAACTCCATTTCAATTGATTGACAAAAATGTTATTCAATTTTGAGAATAAATCAGTCATGCTTTTATTGTTTTGAAAAGCATCCGAGATACCTTTCATAACCTCAAAATAATTGATATTAGGATTTAATCTGTTATTTATCACATAACTGTTTGAATAATTTCTTGGTTTTGACTTCGTTGTATTAAAATTATTGATTGTCTCAACAATACTGTTTAAGCTTGATTCTTCCGCAACAGAAAGCGGCTTGATAGTGTTATCAAGCTTTTTGGTAGTTTTCTTTGTTTCTCTTGTTTTTTTAGGTGCTTTTGGTTCAACTGGAGCAACAGCATCTTTAGGGACTGAAATCATTTTGAGACCTTCAACAGGCAGTTTAACCTCGCCTATTGGGTTAGAACTCAATTTGTTCTGTTCCTTTGCTTTAGTTTTGTTATTCAGTTCTTTACTGTTTACTTTTTCCAAAAGAATCTACCTACAATTTCTTTATATAAATTCTGTAAAAAAATTAATTGACTTAACTGTCACAAAATTTTACATTCCTAAACAATTCTACCTCATATACAAGTAAAATCAATACTTCAAACAGACGGCAAATTCGCAAATGCAAATGTCGTCAAAAAGTCCTTCATACTAATTTCTACTACACTCATAGTATAATACATGTTTTTGGTTTTGGCTAGTGGGTTTGAGGGAAATATTAATTTATGTGAATGTGTTTGCGAATGGCAGGAAGGCGAGAAGGCAGGCTATTTAAAATCGTAGGTCGGCATAGCAATGCCGACAATATAAATTTGTGGGGACACTTCGTTTTCCCCACACTACATTACTAACACATAGGTCATTGTCATTCTGAAAGCTTAGAAAATTTGTGTGAAGTATGAACACATAATTTTCTTGCTATTCAGAACCTCTAACTGAACAAAGAACACATTGTCATTCCGAACTTAATTCAGAATGACATAGACCAATATGTTTAGTTTACTCACAAGGTACATTTTTATCCGGCTTTTCCAACAATAAAATGCCTGTCCTCTTGACATCTTGCCAGCCTGCCCTCTACAAGATAGCCCTACCAAACAACTTTTTCAATAAGTTCGATTTCATAACCGTCAGGGTCTTTTACAAATGCGATTTTTGAACCCTTTCCATTCAAATCAAACGGTTCATATAAATATTTATATCCAAGAGAGTTCATTTTTTCATTAAATTTGTCAAAAGAATCAACAGAAAATGCCAAATGACCAAAACCTGAACCTAATTCATAACCGTTTGCAGGAGTTTCGTCGTTTACAGTCAACTCTAGTTGAGTTGTTCCGTCTTCATCATTCAAAAAATATAACCAACAATCTTCAAGTCTTTTTTTGTGGTCAAGTTTCATGTTCAAAAGTTCTGTATAAAATCTCAAACTTTCATCAACATTTTTCACTCTAATCATTGTATGTAGTAGTTTCATTTTGGCTCTCCTTTTTCTAAATTTCGATTTTATAATAACATGAAAAAATCTCCTTTAAATAGAGGATGGTATCAAGTGGTTAAACGGTTAAAATATTATTAGGAGATTTTGGTAGTAATTTTGGGAGGTTTATATGGATAGAAGGTTTCTAAACGATTTAGATATGTATATGCCGGCTAATGAAGAAATGTCTGTATCTATTACCCAAAATTGGACAGAACAGGCACTTGAATGTTATTCAATAAACTGCAATTGCAAAAAATGCTCTTTGCGAAATGGACATTATTCTTTCATTTGCCAAATGCCAAAAGTTATCGACACACTAATTCAGACAGTGGGCTTGCCTGAAAGTGAATTAAAAACAGCCTAAATTTTAGAAATTTACAACCCTGAACCAACTTCTTACTTTTAAAAAAGTAAAAAAATTGCCATAAATTAATTTTTATGGCTTTTTATTTATTATGTATGTGTCTGGTAGTCGTTAATCTTTGGCAAATTCATTTTCGTGGAAGTGTAGTAACCGTGCCAAATGCCACTGTTTTGCCTGAATTTCTTGAATACGGTCTTTTATACCATCAAGTTCTTGTAAAAGTGTTTGTAGGTCTTTGTTGTGCCGAGCATACACCGTAGAAATAGGCATTTGCTCTTCTGTTGTATCTTCTGCCCAACTTGGCAGGAAACAACCTTTTTCAAACATTTCTCTTTCGTTCATATCACATATCTCCAAAATCTAACAGCTATTATTGGTCAGTCAACAATGAATGGAAAAAGTCCACCAATTTGAAATTTCCATATTTGAATGCGTACGGTTTTTTCGCATATTCATTGTTAGTAATTTTGTTTAAGGTATTCATTTCTTCATCTGACAAAGCACCAAAATCGAAACTTGTCATTTCAGCATAATCTACCATCAAATCTTCAACATCCATAATCTTTTTATCTGCCATTTCTACACTCCTTAAAGTTTTTTCTGATTACAGATTTGTTATCGGATATGTCAGAGAAAATCTTTAGGAAAAGGAAAGGTTTTGTTACATATTTTAACAAATCATCGACTTTCTTTACATATTGTAATCTCTTTACAACAAATATCCCTGCTTGTATTATTATATTAGTGAAGATATGACAAAAGATTTCTTTCGGAGGCAAACTTGGTAGAAAGATTTTATATAAAAGGTGGAACCCCATTAAAAGGCGAAGTCTCAATAGGAGGCGCTAAAAATTCAGTATTAAAATTAATGGCAGCAGCATTGCTTGCCAAAGGTGAATCAAAAATATACAATGTACCTGATTTGACAGACGTTGACATTATGCTTAGCGTTATTGAACAATTGGGCGCGAAAACTCATTATGACAAAAAGGAAAAATCAGTAACTATCGACGCTACTGATATCACAAGCATTACAGCGACTTATGAACTTGTTAGCAAAATGAGAGCATCCTTCATCGTGTTAGGTGCTTTGGTTTCAAGATGCAAAGAGGCTAAAGTTGCACTCCCTGGAGGTTGCGCTATCGGAGAAAGAAGAGTTGACTTCCACATTAGAGGACTTGAGGCTCTTGGTGCAAAAATCAAAATCGAAAACGGATATGTTCATGCAAAAGCTCCAAAACTTGTTGGTGCTGAAGTTTGCTTAGACTTACCATCAGTTGGTGCAACAGAAAATATTATGTTGGCATCTGTTTTGGCAGAAGGTTCTTCAAGAATCCAAAACGCAGCACAAGAACCTGAAATTGTAGACTTGGCTAACTTCTTGAACACTATGGGCGCAGATATCGTTGGTGCAGGTACTTCTGAAATCATCATCAACGGCGTAAAACAAGACGACCTTCATCCAATAGAATACACAACAATTCCTGATAGAATTGAGGCAGGAACTTACATGACTGCAATCATTGCAACAAAAGGTAAAGGTATTATCAAAAATATCTACCCTGCTCACTTGACATTCTTTACAGACAAATTATTGAAAATGGGTGCAAATATCAAGCTTTTAGACCCGACTTCAATGGAAGTTAGTTGCAAAAACAGATTAAATTCAATCAATTTTGTAACTCAACCGTATCCGGGATTTCCAACAGACTTGCAATCTATGGCAATGACACTTTTGACAACTGCAAACGGTGTTGGCATAATCACAGAAAGCTTGTACGAAAACAGATTTATGCAAGTACCTGATTTGAACAGAATGGGTGCTGATATTCACCAAGATAGAAATCATGCAATCGTGAAAGGTGTAAAAAAACTTTCAGGTACAACATTAACAGCAAGCGACCTTAGAGCAGGTGCGTCTTTGGTTGTAGCAGCATTGATGGCTGAGGGTAATTCTGTTGTCGAAAAAATACATCATATAGATAGAGGATACGAAAATTTTGAATATAAGTTAGGATTGTTAGGAGGGAAAATCGAGCGCAGAGACGACGATGCCCATGTAAACCTAACGGAGGGTACACATAATGAGTCCTACTTATAAACGTTGGTATGATCATGACCCGTTATTATTAGAAGTAATCGAACTCTTGAGAAATTATCAAACAGAACTAAGAGCTCAGGCTGAAATTTTCTTGCAAAAGATTGAAGAAAAAGTTTCAAAAGAAACTATCGACAAGTTTTATGCAATGGTTAAGCCTGTGAACGCAAATAACAGATGGTATGACAAAGACCCTGTGATTTCTAAAACAGTAGAAATCTTGAGAATTGTCCCACCTGAAGCGCAAAGACTATGTGCTCAAAATTTCATCAAAACATTGAAGGAAATGGGTATTGAGTACGAAAGTCAGAATGTAAAATTATAAGTAAAAATATAGGTTAGGTAGTAGGAAAAAACTCTGAAATTAAATTTCAGAGTTTTTTAATTTTGGGAACATTGTGAGTCAGAGGGCAAGAAGGCGAGATGTCAAGAAGGCTGGCTTAAAAATAGGTTGTCATTCTGAAAGCTTAGAAAAATTAGGCAAATGAAATGAGGCTAAATTTTTCTTGCTATTCAGAATCTCTAACTGTACACCCCTCAGCCTATGAGAGGACATAATATCACCCTGAACAGCAGGAGCAGAGTGCGAAACAAAGTAGAGTCACGTTTTATGCGACTGCGTAGTTTCAGAATCTTTTCCATATTAATAATTCAACAAATATTACTATTGATAAATCTTGATTATTGAAAGGATTCCGAATTAAATTCGGAATGACATAGACTTATGTGTTTTATTTGTCACCCTGAACTTGTTTCAGGGTCTCTAATATAACAAATTTTGCATTTGACTAATATGTTAAATTAGAGATTCCGAAATGGGTTCGGAATGACACATCAATCCTATTTCACACTTATATAAAACTTATAAAGCAATCTCAAAATCTTCTCATCTGACTCAATAGCATGGACAAGCTCCTGTTTTATCTCATTTGCAGGCTTTAATGGCTGAAACATATATAATTCATAAACTTCCACCCCAAAAACTTGTGCAAGCTTTTGCAACGTCTCAATTGATGGTGCGAACTTCCCTGTCTCAAAATAACTGATATTTGGCGTGCCGATTCCAACCTTTTCTGCAAGCTGTTCTTGCGTGTATTTGTGAGCCTTTCTTAGTTCTTTTATTTTCTTGCCAAGTAAAAGTTTAATGTTTTCCATACTACCTCTGGAAATTATTATTATAAGAACCCAAACAAAATAAAATACAATCACACATTATAAAACATCTTGACTTATACTATACAATAGTATAAATTTAATATTGTACTATATATAATCCAATTATTATACAGTTATATTAGATAAATTACAGGAGCAGGAATAATGAAAAATAATGGCGATACCTCTACAAAAACGTGTCAGACAAAGGAAAATCTAGGTTTCACACTTGCAGAAGTTCTTATCACGCTAGGGATAATCGGAATTGTTGCAACAATGACTATTCCAAATTTGATAAATAATTACAAAGCAAAACGCTTACATTCACAATTTTTGAAATCTTATTCAACAATACAGCAAGTAATGAAAATGTTTGAATCAGAAGACATGTCAACAGACCCAAAAGATTATTCGAGCCAAACCGAGTATTCAAAAGCTTTTGCAAAATTCCTACAAGCTCCGCTAGATTGTACTGGCAAAACCACTGCTCCTTGCTATGGACACTCGAGTTCAGGCATTAAAATGTATAAAACCCTAACCGGTCAAACAAATTTGAACCTATTCACCAATGACCATGGTTCATTTGTATTGCAAGATGGCACAACTATTTTGATGGATTATCCTTATTGGATTGAAAATGGACAACGAATTAGTGGAATTACAATTGGTGTTGATTTGAACGGTTTTAAAAACAAACCTAATCGTGCAGGATATGATTTATTTGTTTTTCAATTTGTTGATGGCGAATTGGTTACAGGAGGGGATTCAAAATCGTTATTTTCTGATATGGAAAGGTATTGCGATGTAAATTCTAACGACCAACGAAATGGTGCAGGTTGCGCACAAAAGGCAAAAGAAAACACAGATTATTTTAAGGCGTTAATAAAGCAGTTTAAATAAGGAATTTAGACCTCATTGCAGGGGATTACTACGTCGCGTTGTAATGGTTATTATTTCATTTGTAAAACAAAGCTCCTCGTAATGACATGATTTTATATATATACTTGTCATTCTGAAAGCTTAGAAAATTTGTGTGAAGAATGAGCACATAATTTTCTTGCTA
>DHMN01000018.1:0-11226 GCA_002405805.1 Cyanobacteria bacterium UBA4641
CAAAAACACAATCGGATTTTAAACAAAACCCACCCACCTTCCACCACCTCTATTGCTATGTGGAGTGTGGTGCTGGGTAGGGTTAATAATTTTTCTCAACGACTAAAAACAAGTACGTTTTTATATTTCTGACCAAAATAATTTTCCGGTAGTTTTCTTTGAGAAATGAACTTATTTATCCTTTTTAAGGTCAAAAAACAAACTGTTAAAAATTAGAATTTAGGTATTTTCTTTTCATCTTTTGAAAATAAAAAATTACCGGAGGGAAAACTAGCCTAACGAAGTTTAAACCAACTTTATGGCAATATTGTGGCAAAATTCTGGCATTATTGTGGAATATTACTAAAAGTTCAAAATCTTAACCTAACAAAATCTTTATCCTGTTACTATAACAAAATGTCCGCAGAGAGGCCGCTGACACGAGTTTGCAGGTGTGTTCAAGTGTATTAGCATAACTTTCTACAATTAGAGCTCTAATTTTCTTAAAACTCGTGTGAGTAGGGACAAAATATACCTCTTAAACAAAAAGGTATCCTCATGTATAAAAACGAATATCTTGTTATATAATGGACTTAAGTTAATTATTGTATCGCTAAATTTGAGGTAAATGTATAGTAATGAAAAATGAAATACAATTTTTATTATATTCAACACCAAAAGAACAGGTTTCTGTACAAGCTATTGTTAAAAATGAAACTTTGTGGCTAACACAAAGGTCAATGGCGGAATTATTTGGTTGTTCTACTGATAATATATCATTACACCTTAAAAATATTTTTAATACTAATGAACTTGATAAAGATTCAGTTACCGAGAAAATCTCGGTAACTGCAAACGATGGTAAAAACTACGCAACACAGTTTTATAATCTTGATGCTATTATATCTGTCGGTTATAGGGTTAATTCCTCTAAAGCTACAAAGTTTAGAATGTGGGCAACTAAAATTCTAAAAGAATACATACAAAAAGGTTTTGTATTAGATGACGAAAGGCTTAAACAAGGGAAAGCAGCTTTTGGTAAAGATTATTTTAAAGAATTATTAGAACGTGTACGTTCAATCAGAGCAAGTGAAAGACGTATTTATCAACAAATTACGGATATATTTGCGGAATGTTCTATTGATTATGATAATAAATCTCAAATAACGAAAGACTTTTATGCTACGGTACAAAACAAATTTCATTACGCTATTACCGGGCAAACTGCAGCAGAAATTATATACAACAAAGCTGATAGAAATAAAGAGAACATGGGTTTAACAACTTGGAAAAACTCTCCTGAGGGAAGAATTTTAAAATCAGATACTACTGTTGCTAAAAATTATTTGGAAGAAAAAGAAATCAGACAACTGGAAAGAGCTGTAACGGGTTATTTTGACTATATTGAAGATCTTATAGAAAGAGAAAATACTTTCACTATGGAAGAATTTGCCAAAAGTGTAAATGAATTTTTAGCATTCAGAAGATATGATATATTACCAGACAACAATAAAGGTAGAATCTCAAAGAAGCAAGCAGATGCTAAAGCCGAAACAGAATATATTGAATTTAACAAAACACAAAGAATTGAATCTGATTTCGATAAAGTTGTAAAAGAGATAGGGCAAAAAGATTTTTCTCAAAAATAGAGGAATATGTTCATAAGTATATTCTTCTTGTTTCAAAAGCACATGCTCCTATCTGTATAATCGTTTTAAACCTCTTTCAAACTTTCTTAGACCGTATAATCTTATATCCATATATTTCTCTATAGGTTTTTTATTTCTAGCTTTAAACATTGTTTTCATATCAAGTATCTGAAAATTACAAGTCAACAATGTTTATAAGTTGATACAAATTTGCATAAACTCTCTTTTTGTAATGCCTATATTTAGGCAGAATTCTTACGTAATCCATATTTTATATACCTTAAATATATTGAAATTATATCAACGAATCGATAATAGGTATTTTGCTGAAACAAATTAGTATAATTAATTAGAAGGACTTATTAAGGAAAAGGAGAGTATAATATGACCGAAAGAATTATTAACCAAAACATCGAAATTTCAGTAGAAATGCCAAAACTTATAAGTGAGCTTATCACTTTAGTAAGGAAAATTCATCCAAATGTCAACCAAAGGACAATTACAAATATAGTATTAGCTAAAACTGCCCAAATGATAACCGCTAAACGTGTAAAATATAATCTTTTAGAGCAAAACCTCTACCCTAATCATTATGCCATTGTGTTTATGCCGAGTGGATATGGCAAGGACTTAATTTCTAACGAATTAGATGAGCAGGTTTTTAACAATTTCCGTCTTTGGTTTAAAGATAAAGAAGAAACTTATATTGAAAAACATAGGAAGGCTGTTGAAGAAGAGGCAAGGAATGAATATCCTCTGGAGAAGCAAAAATATAAACGAAAAAAATATTTTGAAAATGAATTTAGCAAAATAAGAAGACTACCCATTGAAGTTAGTAAGGGAACTCCAGAGGGGCTATTTGCTAATGCTTGTGCTTTTAAAAAAGCAGGATTTGGCTGTATTATGGTTAAATATAGCGAATTTGGATTATTGCTAAAAAATGCAAAGAATGAAGATGATAAAGTTATTCAGTCTTTATTCGAATTATATGATGGTAAGTTGAGTTCAAAAAGTATCAAATCCGAAAATAACAGTCCGAATGTTGAAGATGTTCCCTGTAACACTTTATTATATTCAGATCCTTCCCTTTTTGCGAAAGATTTAAAATGTATATTTAATATGCTTATGCAAACTGGATTAGGAAGAAGGGCGACTATATCATATATGCCAGAACAAAAACTAACAATCGAAACAAATCCTGATATTGCATACGAAAATAAAGTTAATTTTCTAAAAGAATCAAAAGAAATTGGAGATAAACTCTTTTCAATATTTAATCAAATTCAATCTGGTAATAGTTATAAGATAACAGAGGAAACTTACAAGCAGGTTTTCTATCCGTTCAAGGTTCAACTAAATAATTTGGCAAATGAGGAAGATGACTCATTACTAGAGAGAGAACTCCGTTCACGAGAATTTAAAGCTTTAAAATTATCTTGCTTATTTGCTGTAATCAATCATGTAAATGAGCTCACTATTAACCCTACAGATATGCGACAAGCTATAGGTGTTGTAAATTTGCTTGGTAATGATTTTAAATCCTTTCTAAATATTAAACCTTCTTATAGAAAAGATTTATACGAAAGAATTTTTGACTTTTTTAAAGAAAGCATTGGTAAAGAATACTCAATGACAGACTTAAAAAGAAATCATTATAATGTTTTTGGTTGTTCCCGCAAAACATTTGATAAAGAGTTTGGAGAAATTATAAAATATGTAGCAGAAATTGCTACAGAAAAAGGTTTTCTTTTTAATGAAATTCCAATTAAACCAAAAGGTACAAAGTATTCATTAACAAAAATGCCCTCTAATAACCTTTCTGACGGAATTTTTGCACTAGAACAGTTAATTTAATATGCCCAAAATGTCTCAATGAACGTATAAGGGATATTCTTGTAATTAGGCTATTTGCCCTAATTGACAAATATGACAGTAAAAATAAAAAGATAGAAATAAAAATGGAAATCACTTTAGAAAAAATTGAAGCTTATTTAGGACCAGCTAGAAAACACAGTAGAGACGAATACCAATGGCAATGCCCTTATTGTTTAGATAAACATATGGATAACCTCAAGTTTAATAAATCCAAAGGGGTATTGTGGTGTTTTGCAAGTGCTGGTGAACATTCAAAGCAGCTTTTAAGAGCTATGTATAAAAATAACCCATTAGAACATTCTAATAAAAGTTTAACAAATCCTATTAAAACTGACAAAAATAAGTCAGGAGATAAAGTTGCTATTTACACTTGTGATAAACAGCAGGAGTTTTTACAATATCTCACAACATGCAATGAATCCCTGCTAAATAACAAAGAATTATTAGAGAGGTTTCTAAATATTAGGGGAATAAATGAAAATACAGTTTTGGAATGTGGGATAGGATTTGATTCCTCGAAAAATTGTTTTGTTCTTCCTACATTTCAATACAGTACAAGTATAAATAATTACCTGATTGGATTTGAATATAGACCATCTGATTTTTCTAAAAAAATAACTAGGAGTAAAGGAACTCCAACAGCAATGGCAATGATTAACTGTTTTACACCGAAAACCGAAGTTTTAGCAATTGTAGAAGGGTATATGGATGGGTATGCTTTATTACAATACCTTACTGAGAAAAAACAAGACAAATTTTATCATATCGTTACTCCATGTAATGGTATTAGCGGATTAAATACTCATATTAAAGAAATAGAATTTAGCAAGTATAAAGCCTGTTATTTATATGTGGATAATGATGAAGCCGGGAATAATGCAGCTAATGAACTTTTGCAAAAATATTCCTTCCTTAAAAGAATTTCAATGGATTGTGGATGTAAAGACTTTAATGAACACTATTTAAAATGTATAAAAAAGATACAGACAAAATAGACAATATAGTCAAAATAAGAAATAGCAAGGAGTTTACAATTTTTATACTTGGACGAATTGGGTATTAACAAGCTAAATTTTATCTTATCACGTGGGGTTTACGAATATTCGCATAAAACCTTGACTTTTACGAATAGCGCGTTAGACTATAGATGCTAAAACTCAAGCTGGGAGATGAATATGACAAATATTAATTCTAAAACATTTGGCTATTGTCGAGTATCTACAACCGACCAAAAAGAAGATAGGCAATTAGAAGCAATGCTGGAACTTGGAATAAACGAACGAGATATTTTTGTGGACAAATGTTCCGGTAAAAATTTTGACCGACCACAATACCAAGCTCTAAAAGTCCAACTAAGAGAAGGCGACATTCTTGTAATCAAATCCATAGACAGGTTAGGACGTAATTACAAACAGATTTGTGAAGAATGGCGTGAGATTACAAGAGAAATTAAAGCTAACATTAAAGTTCTTGATATGCCGGTATTAGATACTACAAGAACAGAAGGTTTAATTGGGGAAGTGATTTCAGATATTGTGCTACAACTATTAAGCTACGTTGCGGAACAGGAACGTGCTTTTATAAAACAAAGACAAGCTGAAGGCATCAAACTAGCTAAAGAAAAAGGTAAACGTTTAGGCAAACCTCCAATTGAGTATCCTGAGAATTGGGATAATGTTTACAAAGTCTGGAAATCCGGTGCCATTACAGCCCGAGAAGCAATGAAACAGTTAAATTTAAAACCAACTTCTTTTTACAAACTGGCTAAATTTTATCAAAACGGAAGGGTTGCTGAAAAAAATAGTAAAATAATTTAGAGGGACATGTTCTTTCTAAGTATTAGACAAAAGTAAGGAAGAGGTTAAGATGGATAACTTAATTACAATTAAAGAATTAGCTAAGAATTTAGGAAAACCTGAAAGTACAGTGAGAACTTGGAAGCGTAATGGAATTATTCCTGCAGGTTGTTTTTTCAAAATTGGAGGCAGTGTATTTGTTCTAGTAAACAAATTTAATGAATGGGTAGCTAGTCAGGTATAAGGGGAGAGTTTAGCTTAGATGAGTGTAAAAAAGAAAAATGAAAAGTATTACTGCCGCTTCCAAATCAATGGTGAACGGCACCATTTTTTATGTAATGGTGCCAAATCTATGAAAGAAGCCAAGCTTATTGAAGATGGTTTTAGGTATAAAATTCAACAACAACAGAATGGTGTTATCCCCAAGGAGAACAAACAAGTAAAGCTTACTCATTTATTTGATGTTTATGAGAACTATGTGAGTATTAATAAAAAAAGCTATAAACACGATTTAGGTCGTTTAAAGATATTCAGAAAATATTTTAAAAACATCAAAACGATAGAGGAAGTAAAACCAGACCATATAGAAAATTTAAAACAACAATTACTAAAAGAAGATAAAAGTACCACAACAGTAAACAGATATTTAGAATCTCTTAGTAAGATGTTCAATATTGCTATTGAGAATGGTTGGTTAAATAAGAATCCTGTAAGTCGTAAAATGAGATTTCCTGAGAAGAATTATGTTGTTCGTTATTTAAAAGATGATGAGGAAGAAAGAATCTTTAAAGTTTGCCCTGATTATTTCAAACCATTGTTAATAACCGCACTTAATACGGGATTAAGAAAATCAAATATAAGGTTATTAAAGTGGGAAAATGTGAAGATGGATTATAGGATATTGGAGATTACTGAAAACAAAGGTAATAAACATATTAAACTGCCTATCAATGATGAATTATATAATTTATTTTTATCAATTCCTAGAACATCAAGTGAGTATGTATTTATCAACCCCCGAACAAAAACAGCTTTTGGGGATGCCGGGATGGAGAAAGAGTGGAATAAAATCAAAGCTAAAGCTGGTATAAGTGATTTAAGATTTCATGATTTAAGACATACAGTAGGAACACGTTTAGCACAAAAGGGAGTTCCTGTACCGGTAATAAAAGATATAATGGCACATTCAGATATTAAAACTACAATGCGATATGTACACACAGCTGAAGAGCAACTGCAAAAAGCTATGGCAGTTCTTAATTCATATAATTAGAATTTGTCTTAAAATGGGTAATGGACACAGAGTGGCAATTAATAGAAATAAAAAAACCTGAAACTTAAACAGAATCAAGGTTTTAAATGGTGGGCAGGGGTGGATTCGAACCACCGTACTCTCGCGAGAACAGATTTACAGTCTGTCGCCTTTAGCCACTCGGCCACCTACCCATATTCTATTGTCATTTGCTTATCTTAGGCATTAAATATGCCCTTGACGAGACTTGAACTCGTGACCTCTCCCTTACCAAGGGAGTGCTCTACCTCTGAGCCACAAGGGCTTGAGTTTATTACTGAGAGTCAGTGGCAAGTACCTGTTAAGGTTTTAGCTTTCTTCTGATAAGTCCGCCTTACTTTCGATTGAAAGACTTGCATAAGCTCGTTATTTCAGTAAAAAAGCCGGTAATGGGACTCGAACCTACAACCTACGGTTTACAAAACCGTTGCTCTGCCAATTGAGCTATACCGGCAAGTGCTTGTGAATTTATTATACGCAAAAAAATATTTAGTGTCAAGCACTTTTATTTGTTTTATAATAAATTTGTTTAAAACTCAAATATAGAAGGATTTCAACAGTATGATTAGAGCAATTTCACCAATCGTTTTACTATTAATTTCAAATATTTTTATGACTTTTGCATGGTATGGACACCTCAAGTTCAAAGCCTCTCCGCTTTGGATTGTAATACTTGCAAGTTGGGGAATTGCGCTATTTGAATACTGTTTCCAAGTTCCGGCAAACAGAATCGGCTATGGAGTTTACAACGCAGCGCAATTAAAAACGATTCAAGAAGTTATTACATTAATTGTTTTCAGCTTTTTCTCAGTATTTTATCTGAAAGAGCAGTTCAAATGGAATTACCTTGTCGGATTTTGTTTTATCATTTTAGCGGTATTTTTTATATTCAAAAAATGGTAGTGTAGAGTAATTTTCGTATTAAAAAAGAGGCTCTGAATTTCAGAACCTCTTTCACTTTTTTAAGTTTTCAATTAAGCACTAACTTTTTTAATAGCAAGAACTAATCTTGATTTTTTTCTTGCTGCAGTGTTTTTGTGCAAAATACCTTTAACAACTGCTTTGTCGCAAAGTTGGTAAACTTTAGAAATAGCTGCGTTCAAAGCTTCTTTATCTTCACCGTTAGCCAAGCTTAATGCTTTTTTAACTGCAGTTTTGATAGATGTTTTGAAAGCTACGTTCTTTTGTCTGTTAGCTTCAGCGATTAGTACTCTTTTTTTAGCAGATTTAATATTTGCCATAATTGAATTTACCTTTCCTTTTATTTTTGCGCAAGTAATGAATTTGCGCGTACTCTACGAGGATGTGAGTATCTATATTAAATCCGAAAAAAATATTTTTTGCAAGTTATTTTAAGAAAGGTTAAAGTAGAACAGCTTTGCTGTCGGCATAGCAATGCCGAGCTACGAGTCTATTAGTCACCCTGAATTGACTAGAATATGAGTTGAGGTAAAGCGAAACGTAATATTCTGTTCCTACTTGGTATCTCAGGGTCTCAAATATTACAAAATTTGAATTAGAGTTATGTGTTCAATTAGGGATTCCGAAACACGTTCGGAATGACTTAGACCTATATGTTCGTTAAGTATGACTGTATGCTCTATCCTTTAGTGGGCGGTGCCAAATTTTGGAGTATCAAATGCTAAACCACACATGTCATAATACGAATACACTGTACCATCAGGAATTTTGCATTTTTCATATAAATCACTGTCATAAGTTTCTGGATACAAATTATCCTTGTTAAAATTATACAACTGCGTTCCGTTTCGCTCCATAATTTCTCTTATGTAGTCATTATATGTATATGACAGAGTCTTTTTGAACTGAGTATTGGTACCTACCTTAGAATACCAATGCCAAGCAGCGTGTTTTGCTTGCCTATAAGAGTAATACGGTGAGAAATAAATTGATTTATTTTCTCTATACGAGATTCTTGTAGGTAAAAATCTCGCATCATATTCTGCTATACCCATCGGAATAGCATCACCTGTCGGAAGGATTGCAAAAGCAAACACATCAGGCATTTTTTTCTTTTCTTGGTCATATTTAATTGTATGTGGACGGTTTGGATATTCCGTACCATTTACATCCACATAAACCATGAAAAACTGCAATGTAAAATCAGGTGTTTCTGCATCATAATAACTTCTTTCTTCAACTGGAAGTTTATTATCGGTAATCAACTGTGAAAAATAAAACTTCATGCCTGTCAATGATTCAATATTAGGTGTCAATGTTTTGAAATCAACATCTTCATTTTTCAAATAAGTCACATTGTTTGAAAGGGCAGGAATTTTACATGACTCAGAACTGCTATTTACATAGCTTGCAATTTGTTTGCAAAGTTTTTGGTAAGGGTCAGTATTGCCTGTATTTCTGTCCTCTTCGGTAATTATGAACGGATTTGTTTCATCTTTGTATACCATATCAAAAGTGGCAAGGTTCAAAGCATCATAAACTGTCGCATACTTCGTTTTGACAGCCTTTTGGTCTAAATATTGTTTAGGCTTGGTTGTCGCAAACATTATTGATATGACAGCAGCAGTAATCATCAAAAATAACATTACTTCTGCCAAAGTGAAAGCTTTTCTAAAATTCATAAATCCTCTATTTTGAAATTTTTCTTGAGTTCTTTAAATATTGCTTTGCAATTTCATCTTTGATATACAATTTGCCGGATGATGCAACATAAATATCAAAAATATCAGGCTCTTTACAATTGTCATCACCTTCATGGCAATTTGGTTTGTTATCAGGACCGTTTACATCAACACTGATATGTTCTTCACCTGAGAATCTGCCTGAAGATGTTTTTGGAGGGAAGTACCACGCAATACCATCAAGTGTAGTGAAACTAGGTCCATCACCTGCACCGCAATCAGGAGTATCGTCGGTATTGACAAAATTTGCAAAAACTTTACAGAATTTTGAAGTACCTTTTGGCTTTTCACCATTAATTGCCTCAGATGTTTCTTCCAAATTACTCAAAGAACCACCTTCATAATATACGGCACTTTGCATCATTTCATAAATTGTAGTGGAGGTAACATTATAAGCCTTGCGGAACATTACCATATTAGAATTTGGCTTGACTCTGATTGCTGACAGAAACAATGCTGCGAGCGCTGCCATAATTGCCAAACATACCATCATTTCACTTATTGTAAAAGCTTTTTTCATCATTTTTGTATATAGTCCTTATTTCTTTTTGTGTTCAAGTTTTTCAACTCTTTCTGTCAACGCTTTAATCTCTGCTTGTTGCTCTTCAATTGTTTTTGCTTGAGCTTCTAAAGTTTGAGTATGTTCATCTGTTGTAGTTTTCAATGTTGCAACATCTTTTGCAATCGCGCAAACTTTTGCATTAAGTTCTTTTATTGCGTTAAGTGCAGCATAGAACATATCATCCCATCTGATTTCCAACCACCCTTCAGAATTTTTAGTTACAGCTTGAGGAAAAACTTTTTGCAAATCTTGTGCCATTACACCAACTTGAGGTTTTTGGTCTTTATCTTTTTTAAAAGTATAGTGATAGAAATTCAACCGTTCTAGCTCATTTAAACCTGCAGTAAAATCAGTGCCAACATTTTTCAAACGACGGTCTGATAAACCTGTTTTATAAGCATCATAATATTTTTTACCACGAGTCCAACCATCTTGAGTAGGAATAATATGTCCACCTAAAGTAATGCTATCATCATCAACTAAACCAAAGTAAATACTTCTATCATGACGGTTCCATGATTCTTCACTGTCACCACTTAATTTATCAGTTTCAAATCCGGCATGAGACCAAACTGGGAATAACAAACGCTTATATTGAGATTTTCCTGCCAACTCTCCATTTTCTCTCAATATAGCATAACCACCTTGTTTACCGCCAAGAATTGAGATTTTATCAACAATCAAGTTCCCAGGAATGTAAACTGTAGTATCTTCTGTACCTAAAACAATATTATCTTTTTTCTCAGCTTTTGCGTTATAGCCGATAGCTACAGAATTTGAAGCAGCAGTGGTTGTACTTGCGCCATATCCGATAGCTATAGAATTTGTTGCAGCATAAGAAGAACGACGATAACCTGTACTTGAATTTGCACCGATGGCTATTGAATTTTTTGCCTTGGCGTGAGCATTATAACCAACTGCTACAGCTTGAAATAACTGAGATTTAGAAAAAGCTCCTAAAGCAGTACCATTATTGCCTGCATTACTTGCACCACGGCCAATAGCTACAGAATCACCTTTCGCTGATGCGCTGTATCCTATTGCAACAGAGCCTAATTCATTTGTCGTTCCAAAGCCTATACCGATAAGTTGAGTAGCAACACCATCAGAAGAACTGTTTACAGTATTCTTACCAAACAAAACAGAATTTGCAGGAATCGTTACCCCAGATTCTACAATACCGACATAACCGTCTGTTCTGCCATTCATAAATATTCTCTGACCACGACCTTTGATATATTCAACAGCATTAGTTGGGTCTGAACTCAATGCGTCAAAAACTCTATCCGAACGTTCTCTTGCAACTTTTCTTGTTATCATTGGTGCGCTTGCAGCAAGAACAACCGCAATCAAAAGCATAACAATCATCATTTCTACTAATGAGAAACCCTTTTTCATCTTAAAATCCATC
>DHMN01000018.1:11334-11471 GCA_002405805.1 Cyanobacteria bacterium UBA4641
TTTTCAATTGACAATTCAAAAATTTTACAAAATGTGTACACAAATTGAAAATAAGGTGCACCAATTTGGCACACCTTATTTTTCAAAGTTCAAGCTATAGCTTTTATTTATTCGTAAATCCAACCGTTAGTAAGGTC
>DHMN01000018.1:11566-12057 GCA_002405805.1 Cyanobacteria bacterium UBA4641
ACTTCTAATTTTTCACCCTTGAATGCCCATCTTACAAACTTCATCCACCAATTGCGGTCTTTTCGGATTTCGCCAATTGCGTTGAATGTTGTTGTTTGGTCGTTATCTGTTGTAATAAGTGCGTTTTTCAAAACCAAAACTCCATTTCTTACAAAATATTTTCCTGGGCGAACATCCAACAATTGACCGCTTAGCCCAGCACCTTCTCTAACCAAGATGTATTTATCTTTAGTTACATAGTTTTGAGGAACGGCAGCTGTATACATTGCTCCGCCTTCTGAAGTTTGAGAACTGATATAAGTTTTTAATCTAACAGGAACAATTGTACCTGCAGGAATTGTACCAACACTACCTTGAACCATAGCATCATCGATAACAAATCCTTCACCTGTTTTCTTTCTCATTGCCTCTGCTAATTTTGCATTCGGATTTAGTTTTGCTTGTTCCATCATCTTGAATAAAATTGCAGCAACTTCTGCTCTTGTTGCAGG
>DHMN01000051.1:0-66865 GCA_002405805.1 Cyanobacteria bacterium UBA4641
GTTACCGATATTGGACGTGATGAGCACGAAAGAAACTACTACTACCACGAAGGTGATGGCGATGGTACTTTCAACGGCGAACAATCTGATGTAGATGATGATGACAATGTCGTTGATGCTACTCCGCTTGAAATGCCGGACGATGACCAAGGCGACACTGATACTGATATCGATACTGATACGGATATTGACATAGACACCGACCTTGATACAGATACAGACATTGATACAGATTTAGATACTGATACGGATATTGATACAGACTTAGATACAGATATCGACACAGATATTGATACTGATATAGATACCGATACTGACACGGACACAGATGATGACAATGACCACATCAAATACCCTGACGGAAGTCAAACATATATCCAAAGAAAAGATATTGATAACGCAATCCAAGCAATTGATAAACGTCAATATATGAGGTTCAATGTAAATGAGATAACAAAACCAATCTCAATAGAGCGAACAAACAACGGCGTAAGTAAATTAATTGATATTTCGCGTGGCGGAATTGCAGTAAAACACAACAATGACCTAAAAGTTGGAGATGTTATACCTGTACATATTCAGTATAAAGACCTAAACATCAACGCAAATGTCAAAGTCGTATCAGCGACATCAAATAGAGCAGGAGCAGAATTTACCAACCTTGATAAATCTGTAGCAAACCAATTGCTATATTTGAACATTTTATTAGAGGCTGACAATGAGATGTTAGCAACAAGATTTACAAGTAAATAAATATACTAAAAAGTCGGCGAATAACTCGTCGACTTTTTGCTTTTTATCTGAATTGTCTTCTTTGAATGTTTCTTACTTGAACTCTTTTTCTTGCTGTAGTTCCAACTGTTTGAGTATGGTTCAAAGAACCTAATTGAGAACCTGCTGATTGTAAGAATGAACCTGCTGACATACCTTTTGCTAATTTGTTTGCGAATTTCTTTTCAGATTCACTTGCCATTTTTTTAAGGCTATCTCTTTGAACGTCAGACAAACCTTTTGATACATCAATACTATTCACATTATTTAATTTTTCTTGAATAGCTGCTTTATCTGCTTGTGGAGCATTTTTCAATTGTTTTGACAAATCTTTTTTAACTGCATTTAAGTTAGATTGGTCTACTTTTTGTTGATAAGTATTAGCTTGAGTTTTTAATTTGTTAATATTCTTTTCTGCTTTTGCATCAATTTTTACAGATTCTTTTGCTGTATCAGTAGCTTTGTCTGTTGCTTTATCTGCAACTTTGTCAGTTGTTTTGTCTTTTACTTGTTCAGTAGTCTTATCTTTAACTTCTTCTGTAGCCTTGTCTTTTACGCCATCAGTAGCTTTATCTTTAACTTGTTCAGTTGCCTTATCTTTTACTTGGTCTGTTGCTTGTTCTGTAGCTTTATCAGTTGCTTTGCTTGCAGCCTTTTCTGCTGATTGTTCAGCTTTTGATTGTAATTTTGTAGCAGCTTTGTTTGATGCATTTGCAACTTCTTGGTTTACACTCTTGAATCCGCCTGCGATTTCTTTAGTACCTTTAACAGCTGAGGCACCTGACATAACTGCTGCACCTGCAGAAGTTAAAGCACCTGCGATATTACCTTGAGCAGCGTATACTGCAGTTTTTGTGATATTTGCAGCCATTTTACCATAGTTACCAACTGTTTCAACTGTGATACCAACTTTTTCAACAGTACCACCGGCTTTAATCAAAGCTGCACCTGCTGATGCTGTTGGAGGATATCCTGCCATAGCTGTACCAACAGTAATCATACCTTTACCAACATATTGAGTAGCTTGACCAGCCATTGTTGTATATCCTGCGATTTGGTCAGCTTTTTCTGCAACTTTTAAAACTTTGTTTGATTCTGTTTGGTTTTGTTGAACTGTGCTAACATTTGCTTTTGCAGCTTTTTGATAAGCTTTTGAAGTTCTTGATAAAGTTCTTACCCTTTTGTTTGTAGCAACTTGAACTTTTTTCAATTTAACTTGAGAATTACCGATTGAAGTTTGAGTTGCTTGCAATTTTGCAGAACTTGTTTGGATTTTTGATTGAATTGCAGTTCTTTCATCATCAGAAATAGAGTCAGAAGATAACAAAGCGTTTTGTTGTTCGATTTGAGCATTGATAGTATCAGTCTCTTCTGATTTCTTTTCCATATCAGCTGCAAGTTTTTGCATTTGTTTTTGAGACTTGTCGATAGCTTTTTGTTCAGTTTGCATTTGTTTTTTGAACTTTTTGTCGTCTTTTTTCATTTTGCTATCTAAAGACTTCATTTTAGATTGAGCTTGATTCATTTGTTGAGTACCAGCCTCAGATTGAGCTGTTGCTGCTTTTGAATCACTTGCACTGCTTTTTGAATCTGCTACAGATTCATCGCTGCTTTTTTCTTCATTTTCTTGTTTTTTAACTTCGTCTTTCTTTTCGCCACCGGCTACATTTGAAGCTCTTTTGCTGATTTCTTTATTAACTTTACCCAATTTAGAATCTACGCTGTTTTCTAAGAATCTAGGCAAGTTAGAATCTTTTAATTCTGTTAATTCAGATTTCAAAGAGTTCAATTCACCATCTGGAACTGAAACTAAGTTATCAAAATCGTAATTTCCGATATCAACTTTTTTATTTTCAGAGTTTTGAGTTTCTTGGTTGCCTTTTGCTTGTTCAGTTTTGTTTGCAGAATTGTTTTTAGAAACATCTGAAACTGATTTAGCAGTGTTAGCATTTAAAACATTATTTGCAGTTTGATTGTTTCTTGTAGCAGAAACACCGTTGTTATTGTTGTTGATTAAGTTGATGTTGTTAGCATTTGGAGCGTTGAAAATAGAACCGTTCATTGTCAAATGAGCAGGAACTTTTGAAGACAAACCGGCTTTTCCAGCTTTGCCATTTTTCATTTGCTGTAAAAGCTTTTGGATATCTAATTTATTGTTTACGCCATTAATGCTCACTTTTTAAAGCTCTCCAAAATTTAACTCTCTTATATATATAAAAAATTTTGAAAAGGCTCGATTTCAGAGTTTTTCGTTTTGTTTACAATTGTTTACAACGTACAAAACCCTTGTTACAATTTGCTTTAAAATTTTATTTTTGGTAAAATTAACAAGTAGATTAATATTTAGTTTAGGGAGACTTTAATATGGATTTAATGAAAGGTAAAAAAGGGGTAATCTTTGGTGTATCTAACACTCACGGTATTGCCTACGGTATTGCTAAACAACTTCACGAAGCAGGTGCTGAAATCGCTTTCACATACGCTGGTGAATCAATGGAAAAAAGAGTTCGTCCAATCGCTGAAAGTATGGACGCTAAAATCATCATGAGTTGTGATGTAACAAAAGAAGACGAAGTAAAAGCTGTATTTGAAGAATGTGAAAAAGTTTACGGTAAACTTGATTTCGTAGTTCACGCTGTTGCTTTTGCTAAAAAAGAAGATTTGATGGGCAGATTTGTTGAAACTTCTGCTGACGGTTGGAACACAGCCTTAGGCGTAAGTGCTTATTCATTAGTTACAATTTGCCGTCACGCTGAACCTATTATGAACGAAGGCGGTTCAATTTTCGCATTAACATACCTTGGTTCAATTCTTTCAGTTCCAAGCTACAACGTAATGGGTGTTGCTAAAGCTGCATTAGAATCAGCTATGAGATTCTTAGCTGTAGACTTGGGTGCTAAAGGCGTTAGAGTAAACTGCATTTCTGCAGGTCCTGTAAAAACTTTGGCATCAATGGGTATTAGCGGATTTTCTAAGATGTTAAAAGCTGCTGCTGCTCGTTCTCCAATGAAAAGAAACGTTGCATTGGATGAAGTTGGTAAAGCAGGTTTATACTTAGCATCTGACCTATCTGCAGGTACAACTGGTGAAGTTATCTACGTTGACTGCGGATGTCACTCAGCATACGCATCATCTGAAGAAATGGATATCTTGGCTAACAACTTAGAAATCTAGTTTTTCGGGAAAAGTTAAGATTTGAACAGAGTAAAAGCGTTTGCTTTTACTCTGTTTTTATTTGCAGATTATTTTCAATGGTAGCGGCTTTCAAAATTATGTCACCCTGAAAGCTTAGAAAATTAGTGTGAGCTTTGCGAACGCATAATTTTCTTGCTATTCAGAATCTATCAATGTTGATTAAAAAAAATAATGACACCCTGAACTGACTAGAATATGAGCCAACCTATAAAATTCAACTCTTCGGTTTTTAATTACGTAGTAATACCATGCAAGTTTTGTTGTGGATTACCACGTCACTCTGTCAAGGCTTATGTAACAATTGCAAGTAAATGTTCCTCGTAATGACATGATTTTAATAATTCCGCAAATGCTATAATTGATAAATATTGATTATTGAAAAGATTCTGAACCAAGTTCAGAATGACATAGACTTATATGTTATGCTTATACAAAAAATTTCTAATACTAACTTCTTTTGCAAATCGACAAAACTCTAAAACATAGACTGGATGTCAAAATCGATTTGAGTCTTCAATTCATCAAGACTATTAAATTTAATCTCAGGACGAATCATTCTGTTAAAGCTTACTCGAATATCTTTGTCGTACAAATCACCATCAAAATCAATGATAAATACTTCTAAACTCTTAATTCCGTCATTGGAAACAGTCGGTGAAACTCCAAAATTTGCAAGTCCGCGTTTTGTTGTACCATCAGGCAATTCAACTTCTACATCATAAACACCATAAGGCGGTTCAACAATATCAAGCGGATAAATTATATTGGCTGTCGGATAGCCTATAGTTCTGCCAATTTCTTTACCTTTTACAACCGCACCTGATACTGAAAATTTACGACCTAACATAGAAGTTGCCATATCAACAACACCTGTTTTTATAAATTGACGAATTGCAGTAGAGCTGATAACATCTCCAAATATTGATAGCGGTGGAGTTGCAAAATACAAATAATCAAACTTGTCCTGACAATCTGATAAGAACTTCACATCACCTGTTTTATCTACCCCAAATTTGTGGTTAAAACCTGTAGATATAGCTTTTGGTTGGAAATATCTAATCAAAACATCTTCCAAATACTGTGATGGTGTCATATAGCAAACTGAGGCAAAATCAAGTTCAAAAACATAATCAAGCCCAAGTTGCTCCATATATTTATACTTATCTTCAAGTGTCAAAATATATTTTGGAGATACTCCTTTGAAGAAACAAAACGGATGTTCTTGAAAAGTAACAACTGCAGACTGATATCCGTTTTCTTTTGCAAAATCAACTGCACTGGAAATAACTGCCTGATGTCCTAAATGCACACCATCAAAAAAGCCCAGTGCTAATGATAAATTCGGAATTTGTCTAAGTTCTCTTACTATCTCCATACTACGATTATATCCTAAAAATATTAAATGTAAAAATTGTTAAATTTGTTAAATTTTAGTTGAATAAAATCCCAACGATACAAGCTGACATATAGCAGGTCAAAGTACCACAAATCAAAGCTCGTACACCAAGTCTTGCCAAGTTCTTTCTTTGATTTGGAGCAAGTTCGCCAATACCACCTAACAATATTGCGATTGAACCTAAGTTACCGAAACTGCATAATGCAAAACTTGCAATCAAGAAAGATTTGTCTGACAAATGCATTGCAGGGGATGTCAAATCCATATATGCAACCATTTCGTTTAGAACAAGCTTAGTACCCATCAATCCGCCAACAGCAGTTGCCTCATGTAGCGGCACCCCCATAACAAGTGCGAACAAAGCAAAGATTTTGCCTAAAATTGCGTTCAATGATAATGATGAAAATGCTGATATCAACATTGGCGAATTGATATGCATAAATTTCAAACCTTTTACAACCATTAAACCGAATCCGCCCAAGAACCAGTCAATCATAGCAACTAAAGCAACAAGAGCCAAAATCATAGCAACAACATTGATTGCTACTTTCATACCTTCAGATGCGCCTGAAGAAATTGCATCAAATACGTTTACATGTTGTCTGTGTCGTTTACTTACTGAAATTTTGAAATCCTTACTGGTTTCAGGGTCACCTGTTTCAGGGTAGACGATTTTTGAAATAACCAATGCCCCAGGAGCAGCCATTACAGAAGATGCCAAAATATACTCCGCAGGAATTCCCATGCCGATATAAATAGGCATAATTGAACCTGAAATACATGCCAGTGAACCTGACATAGATGCTAACAATTCGGAACGTGTTAAATTTGGCAAATAAGGCTTAATCATAATTTGGGCAACAATCTGTCCGACAAAGGTACTTGCAACATTAGAAAGCGCCTCAGCACCACTAACATCAAGCAATTTATTCATTCCTTTACCCAAAACTGCAACAATGCGCTGCATAATTCCGTAATAGTAAAGGATATTAACCAAAATCATCATAAATACGGTAGATGCAATCAATTGAAGAGCAAACACTGAACCGCCGTTACCTGAGAACAACTCGGCAAATTTTGAGTTCATCAAACCGCCAAATACGAATTCGCCACCTTCTTTTGCAAAAACCAACAATTTTTGGATAAATAATCCGATTGCCATAAATAATTTTTGTCCGATTGGAATTTTAAAAATAAATACAGCCAATAACACCTGTAATAAAAATCCCATACCAATTGTTTTATAATTGATTGCTTTTCTGTTATTTGATAAAGCATACGCTAAAGCAAATATTACAACTATACCTAAAATTCCGATAAATCTACTCATGCTACCCCTTTACTGTCATATGTTTATTATACTAAAAAGAAGTCTTCAACAGACTCCTTTTTACAAAAATGTGATAAAAGTTAATGTAAACTAACCTTTATTAAAAAATCCCATGATTTTATCAATCAAACCTACAGATTCTTCAGCCTCACTTGAGCCTAAATTGTCAAGTTTATCCAATCTGTCTTTTGCCATCTTGTAATCAACTGGGTCAGTTACACGTTCTAAATATTTTTTATAAGTATCAATTGCCAAATCTTTAGCCTTAATTTTTTCATAACCTTTAGCCAAAGCCTTCAATGCGTCTAAATCTTTAGGGTCTAAATCAGAAAGTTTTTCCAAATATTCAACTTGAGAACGGTAATCTCCAATACTTTCTTCATAAGATGCCATTTTGCGCAAAGCCTCTTTGCTGTTAGGGTCGATTTTTACAATTTTGGCATAATATTCAGCAGCATGGTCTAATTCGCCGGAATCAGTCAACATATCAGCCAAAGTAAACAACACATTTGTATCTTTGTCATTTAATTGAACAGCGTTTAAAAATTCATTAACTGCGATATCTTTATTACCTCTCAACATATTGTAAATACCCCAGTTTACGTGAGAATTGTATTCATCTCCGTTTTCATCATAAACAAGGGCACGCATTTGATATGTCAAAGGTGAATTTGGTTGCAATTTGTTATATTCTTCAATATGTTTTAGAGCCTCATCAAATTTCTTTGAAGAATAACAATATTGAGCCTGTAAAGTATAATATCTTGGAGATTTTTTATATTCTTCAGGCAAAGCGTTCAATTTAGCATAAGCCTCTTCAACTTTTCCAAGTTCCAACATACATTGAATTTTCAAAAGCTCATCTGAGGTACACTCTATTGCATGCTCAGGGTCTCCGCTTTTTAGATAAACGGCAGCAAGAGCCTCATTGATTTTTGGAGAATCAAAACCCTTTTGTTTTGCTCTATTTAAAACGTCTAAGGCGCTTGAATAAGCCTCATCTTTCAAATAGATATCTGCAAGTTGTAAAAATATATCTTCATGCAAATTGTCATATTCAAGAATCAAATTGTATTCATCAATCGCTTTCATAGTGTGACCTGTTTGACGATACAAATTTGCAAGAGTTAATCTTGTCATAACAACTTGAGTTTCGTCTTCATGCGCATGAGATAAAGCCTTTTTGAAATCGTTTATCGCAAACTCCAATTTACCTTCTAGGGAATTTTTATTTCCACGGTAAACATAGTATTTGTACTTGTCAGTATTTTCATAAATAGCCATCAATTGTTCGTAAGCTAAAGAATTTGAAACATCGCGTTTGAGAATTTCGTAATAATAATTAGCAGCCTCGTCTTTCTTTTCAAGAATCAAAGACAAATGCCCAAGTCTTTCTAATATACCGACATCATCAGGATGATGTTCATATTCTCTTTTATATTCCTCATAAGCTTGTTCATATTGTTCGTTTGCTTCAAATTGTTCAGCCAACTGTAAACTCATTTATCGTTACTCCTTTTTTGTATAAAATATTTGCTTAACCGATTATAACATTATTTTTGAGATAGTTCAATCTAGTTATATGTATTTTGAGCCTTTGCCATACCGTTATCAAAATAGTATTCAATGGCATCTACTGATTTTTTCAAAACAGGTTTAAGTGTTTCTAATTGGTCTTTGTAGAAATTTTGCAAAACAAAAGTTTCAGATGGAATCGGCGGCTGTGGGCCAATTCCGATTTTTAGCCTTGCAACAGATTGTGTTCCTAAACATTTTATAACTGATTTAATACCGTTATGACCGCCATCAGAACCATTTGGACGGAATCTCATTTTACCAAGTTCTAAAGACAAATCATCATAAACTACCAAAATATCAGATACATCAATTTTGTAATAATTCATGACCAATTGCACCGCATCTCCTGAAAGATTCATAAATGTAGTAGGTTTAATTAGCATTATATCTTCAAAACCATGCTTATACTTGCCAATAAAACATTTTAACTTTTTATCCTCTT
This sequence comes from Cyanobacteria bacterium UBA4641, assembly GCA_002405805.1. Classification (GTDB taxonomy): domain Bacteria; phylum Cyanobacteriota; class Vampirovibrionia; order Gastranaerophilales; family Gastranaerophilaceae; genus Zag111. The sequence continues at coordinate 8,713 of DHMN01000051.1, forward strand.
TAAAAGATACATCATGCACAATTGCCATACGGTCAATGACCATAAAACCTGCATTATGTCTTGTAAAGCAGTATTTATCTCCAACATTACCCAGTCCGACAACTAATTTCATATTACGAAAGCCCTTCAATATTGTATAAATCTTATATTTAGTATTTTAACGCAAATAAATATTACCATAATGATATACCGACCCTAAGCTTAACAAAAAGATAAATAATAACTAAATTATATAAAAAATGAGGTATTAAATATGAAACACGAAACAAAAACATTAAAAAGTTCACAAAAAGTTGCCGATTTTTTAAATAGAAACAACTTACACAAAAAAGATTTTGCAGAAATGATTGGAGTTACTCTTTCTTATGTGTATAACTTGATAGATGAATCTATTCCATTTTCGACAAGAAGTACAACGTTAGAACGAATTGCAACGGTCATGGACATTGCACCGGAAGAATTTGAAGAATACAAAATTCCGCAAGAACCAATTTTGCAAGATGATACAATTGAACTTTTAAAAAGCCTGATTAAAGATAAAAAAATGAGTGTAGTCACATTTCTAAAGGCTTTTCCTCGAAAAAAACGAGTAGAAATCGTCGACATGCTCCGAGGAGCATATCCGATTCCGATAGATTTTAAAGAACTTTCAATGATTGGACAAATTTTAGATTTAGACAAAAATGATATCTATAACATCTGGGAAGAGCGTATAAAGCAGGTTTTGGAGACAAACGGGATGAATTTGAACGCAAACTCGGCATTATTAAATTCAATGTTTGAATGTGCCAGAAAACACGTTGATATCTAACTTTCACAGAGACTCAAAAATTTTTTGAGTCTTTTTTGATAAAAAGTGTTGACAATGAAAAATGTTCTTGTTATGATGAGTTCACGCGGTGAACGAAACCGCAAGACACTAGAAAGTATGAATAGACATTTGCGCTTGTAGCTCAGCAGGTAGAGCACTCCCCTTTTAAGGGATAGGTCGCGCGTTCGAATCGCGCCAAGCGCAATTTTTTATAAAGAAGGGTTTAAAACCCTTTTTACTTTTAGAGACAATAAAGGGATATTTATGAACATTACTCCAGTAAATAATAATACCTCATTTGGCATGAGAATAAAAACAAAAGAACACTTAACTTCACCAATCAGCAAAAGAACAATTGATGAAATTACTTTAAGAAATGGTAGTAAAGTTTTTATTTCTACAAACTACTTTCGAAACAAATCTACAGACAGACTTATCAGAGCTTTTGACTCCATGGGGAGAATGATAAACTCTAAATTAAAATATTACGATGCTAAAGGGAAAGCCTGCACACATTTTACGACAAATATTTAAGTTAAATTTATTTTATAGGCAAATTAAAAACTTTCGCAATTTCTTCAAGTGAGGCTTTTTTCTTTACTAATTCACAAGCTTTTAGTACATCATCATTAGTTTGAACAACACCTTTATCTAGCCCTGCATCAAACAATTTTTGATACTTAATTTTCATTGAAGATGCCATATTATATGGAAACTTATACTTTAAAACTAATTTTGAAAAAAGATTCTCAATGTCTTTTGTATAATTTACAATTACATCAGCGTTCTTCATAATTACGTCAGTATGTTCTCTATGAAATGATAAATCATCAAGAAGTAAATCTATATCACTTCCTTTATAATTTTCTTTTGCATGAGTGATAAAATTTTTAACATCATCATTAAAAGATTTTTTACTTTGGGTAACTTCAAATAATAGATTTAATAATGGCTTACTTACAGCAGTTTTGCCATCTTTAGCTGTTACAGTGCATAAAGGAATAGCCTCTGTTAAAATTCTTGAAGTTTCATCATGAGGGAAATTTCTAATAAGTTTTTCTGCATCATTGATGCAACGCAAAGTTTCATTCAAATTAGATTTGTCATAAACATCTTTTACAAAGTTCAACAATATCGCATCTTTTGAAGATATACCATCTTTGAGTTTTAATTTCTCATACTCAGATTCAATATGATTTAGGATGTTTTCTTTCTTTACTCTATTTGTTGTCTCTGTCATAATTTCAGACTTGAAATTATTGATATTTTTTCTGTACTGAGCTAATTCATCAATATTGCGAGTTATAAAATCTCTGTCGATATTTTCAGTATTAAGCAAATTTTTTGCGACCTCAAAATATTCATGTCTTGGAGATTTGATATCACCTGTTATAATTTTTGATACAAATTGCGAATCTGCCAAAGTCCAATCTGAAGGAACATTAGCTGGCATAACACTTTTACCATCTTTTACATTTGGCAATCGTTTCATTATACAGGCTAATTCACATGCCTCATGATTTAGAACTGCACCGTTACCCATATTAAAAGAGCAAGCTTTTAGCACCTTGTCTGTAGTTTTTTCATCAAAGCGTCTCATTAATCTTGGATAATAATCTCTATACACTATATCTAAATACTCATCGCCATTTGTATATTTTTTAACGATTGAAGCTTTTTTATTCGGATTTTTAGTTAAGAACTCAAATAGAGCTGCACTTGGAATAGTTTCACCATTAGCTTTTTTAATAACAGATTTTTCTAACAATCGGATAACTAAAGGCTCGGCAACTCTACGTTCAGTCATAGCATTCACAGCAATATTTGCGAAATCTCTGGCTAAAGCATCATCAACTTTTATATTTTTATCCCAAGTGTTTGGTATAATATCATAAAGCATGTGAATAAATTTAAGTTTTTTAACATTATTTGCAGACATATCTGTATTATGAGCATAATTTACACCAATATCTCTACCTGTATAAACCATATCAGTATATTGAGCAGGAAGTGGAACATCATCCGGAGCATACTTAGAAGGCAATATATAGAGTCGGTCTTTTGACCTGTTAAAAAGTTCACTCATTCTTTGGCTATCTTCAATTTCGCCCATTTCTTTTCTTAATTGAGCTTTTTCAAAAGACATTTTTTCAACAAAATCTTCTTTTGGGTAAGAGTACATCAAAGTTCTTTTAGGAGACTTGCCGACAACATAAGAAACTATTTCGCCATCAATATCAGTGACAGGAGTATAACTTTTTGAAAGTTTACACTGCATTTTATCAGGCTTTACCTCTATTAAAAATTTTTTACCTGCAATATCTTTAACAATATTTGCAACAGAAGAACAATAAATACGCATTAAAAAACTAACCTTTCTTACCTACTATTATAAAAGATTTGAACACAAAAGTATTTGCTGATAAAAATACACAGATTAACAATTATTTACATGTTATAAATTAATCATCTGAATTTACAAATGATTCTTTGCCATTTTCTATTACTATGGCTGTTAATGGAGCATTTTTATATTTTCCGCAGCCTGTATCTATGCAAATTTTATCATCTTTAATTAACGGAGAATCAAATTCCGTATGACCGAAAATTATTTTGTATGGAAAATCATGTTTTCTGTTAAAAAATTCACTTCTTATATAGACAATATCAACAAGACTTTGCTTTTCTAAAGGTAAACCTATACGAAAACCGGCATGGACAAACAAATAATTATCTTGGATATGATAAGGTTTTAAATTACTAAAGAAATCGCCATGGATTTTCATAATATTTTCAAAACTGCCATAACTTCTAACCGTAGCATCACCACCATAATTCCAAAATAAATAATTGTAATAATCATCAGAATTGGCATGCAGCATTGCATATTCGTGCGAACCGATAAGGTAAACGCAATTACAAACATTTTGCATTTCTATAACCTTGTCTACAACCTCTTTTGATTTTGCGCCCCTATCAATGTAGTCACCCATAAACACAATGGTATCGTCTTTTTGAGGTGATACATTATCTAATACAGCGCAAAGTTTTTCGTATTCGCCATGTATATCTGTGATACCGATTATTCTTGCCATAACAAAATTTTATAATAAATTCCTGCCAAAAACAAGAAAATCCGCACAAAACAACATGTGCAAGATTTTCTCGTCTAAAAATTTATCTAACTTCAAATGTCACATTTGATACGGCTGTAATTTTCTTCTCAATAGTGGAAGTATCGTTTATACCCATATCAGAAACATCAGTAGAATCTACAGGCGTGATTTGGAACACACCCATTTGTACGGATTGAATTTTTCCGACATGATTGTTAGTTGATTTCAACATTGCAGAAGCTCTTTGTTTAGCATCTGTTGTTGCTTTATTTAACAATTGAACTTTCAAATCAGGCAACTTAGAGTAAGAATAACTGGTTGAGCGCACATCAATATCTATCCCCTTATCCATCAATGAAGCAATATCTAGTGATGCATTTTTTATTTTATTAACATCAGAAGATTTTACAGTTACAGTTTGAGACAAATTGTAATAATCGGTTTCATTTGTTGTTACACCGTTTGGAGCCATTTTATAAGTCACGTAACCGTTTATTGACTTGATATTAACATCATTATTTACATCAAAACCTTTGGAGCCTAAATAGCTCAAAACTTCAGGCAATTGTTTTTTCGCTGTGGCATAAGCTAACGCTTTGGTCGGCTTTTTTACATTCAAAGACAACTCCATATTCCCTGAATCAGACTTGACAATTTCGTAAGCTGAACCTGTTACGGTAACTGAATGTTTTGCAAATGGAGAAACACCGGATTTAACTGCAACAATTAATCCAAAAGCCAACAATAAACCAAGAATTGCAATTTGTAATTTTTCTATTCTCTCTAACATATTAAAACTCCTTTACGCTTTATCAACTATATTATTATCACAATTAAAATAAAAAACAATATCCTAAATATTATTCTACTTAATACTTTACATTAATTATTTAACATTCTAAAATAATGTTATCTGCATACAAATTAGTGTTTGTAACATTTTGTTTATATTTTGTTAAATGACTAGCAAAAGTTATATTTCCACGGTTTATAACTTTTGGAAAGGGGCAACATGGCAATGGTTTCAAAAATAACCTTTAGGGGAGAAAATTCCACAAACTTACTGGACAAAATAAAGTCCAATCAAAAGAACACACAATCCGGAGTAAATACAAATCCTCAACCGGAGACAACTTCAACTCCTGCAAAAGATACGAAAACTCTCACGACTACGACGAAACCTGACAATACGATGACGTATGTTTCATCAGCCGTTGCTCTTGCGGCACTTGGTGTTACAACTTATGTTGCCGTTAAAAACGGTAAACTAAATAAAGCCTTGGGCGAAGTTACCCATGAACTGGCAGATACAAAACAACATTTAACAGACAGCATCCACCATGGATTAAGTGAGGCTGACAGAAAGATTCAGGAACTTGGGAAATGGCAGGATGGACAAGTCGAAGGAGTTGCTAAAAAAGTTGAAGAGGCTGAACAACACATAAAAGATTTAGGCAAATGGCAAGACGGACAAATTGAGGGCGCAAAACAAGAATTAAACACAAAAATTGACTCTCTATCAGGAGCCGTAAAAGCCGCAGGTGCTCAAGAAATATTAACTGAACCTGTAAATATCAACGGATTAGAAATGCAGCTTGCAAAAGTTATGCATGGTTATGGCAAAAACCAAGGTATATTAGAAAAAGAACTCAGAAGTGAAGCGACAAAACGAATTTTTGGTATCGTTGACCGTTCAAAAATCACTCCACCTGATGAAATTATGGTTAGAGTTCCAACCTCTGAATTTAAAGGATTTTCTAGCACAGGTGGTATGTCAATCGTACCGAGAGAAGTTGTTGCAAACCTTGGCGCAATAATTAACAGCAAACAAAAAGCCAAAATTGTTGTGGATACTCCACTATACTTAGGTCAAGTTGAAGACAAAGTTTATTACTCAATCGTTAAACAAGCTGACGGTACATATAATTATGTAAGTTCAAAAATGGACAAACCAATGGCTAAGCTAGAAAAAATCGACACAATGAAGTTGCCGATTTATACAGACAAAGGCAAAACGAATGAGGCCGTTGAAGTTTATATGGCAAAAGGCATGGAACAACAAGTTGATTTGAAATTGCTTGTACCATGGCTTGAAAAAGACTTGTCAGATGAAATTACAAAAGCTATTGAAAAAGGTCATCCGTTTGAAATTAACACAGACATCTTGAGAGTTAAATTCAAACCTGAACAAGGAATGACAAAACCTGTAGCTACGGTAAAATATGACGCTGTATTCTATAAACATGACAAGTTCAGAATGGACGGTCCGGTTGTAGATGGCGCAGCTAAAAATATTTATAACAACCTAACTCATGAGGCAGGCGAAACAGAAAGATTTATCTACTTTGATAAATTCTTCTATGAACACTTACTCAGAAACGCTGAAAGTTCAGATGTTCCATTAAGAGCTGATTTAATTATTGGAAACGATTGGCAAACAGGCGGTATCAGTGCAATGACAAGATTGCTTACTACTGCTAAAAAATATTTCGGACTAGACCCTAAAGTTGCCGACAAGATTTACAACACACCGATTATGACAATTATGCACAACGCAGGATTATCAGGTGATAGTTGGCACTCTCAACCTAAGTTACTAAATATTATGTTTGGCGAACATGCCGCAGTAATTGCGAAAAACGCTTGGATGCCGAAAAATGCAAACCTTAACGCGGATTCATTAAACGGCTTGTTCCACGGAACGAATTTGAACCCACAAACAATGGCTGCAGCTTATTCTGATGTAATTACACCTGTATCAAAAGGTTACGGACATGAAATGGCATCTCACAGCGGATTTGGTGGCGGGAACCACGATATCTACAGAATGAGAGCAAGATACAACGAATTTGGCGACATTGAACACATCAAATACTTGGCTCGTCAAAATGATTTGGATTACACAAAAGTTCCACAAGAAAATATCAGCTACAGACCAATTACCAACAGTTGTGACAGGGTAAATAACACTCTAACAGAACAATTGGCAAGAAAAATCGAATACAATTTGGGCTTAGAAAAAGGAGTACTAAAAACTTTTGACGGAAAAACTCCTGTAATTGATGTTCACAACCACAACAAAGAAGTTTACTTAAACAAAGTTATTTCAGATATCAACTTGGCAAGAAGTAAAAAAGCCAACCCAATGAATATTGAGTTACCTGAATTAACAAACCTTGAAGGGGTAAACAAAGACACAATGGTTGTATCAACAGCAGGTCGTATCGTTGACCAAAAAGGTTTAGATATCTTTGCGGAGGCTATTGATGAAATTCTTACTCGCCACCACGATGAGGCAAACCTACCGGTATTCTATGCTCAAGGTGTTGGTGACAAAGTATATATCGACAAAATGCTTGAAATCAAAAATAGAATCAAAGACAAATTTGGAGAAAAAGCTGCTGAAAGAATTGTATTTGCAAAATTATTCAGTGAACCGGGAAGATATGACGGCTGTAAGTTAATGTCAGACTTCACAGTAATGTCAAGCTGGTTTGAACCATGCGGACTTGTTCATAAAGAAATCGCAGCATTTAGCGGTTCTATCCCTATTGTAAACAAAGTCGGCGGTTTGACTGATGGTTTAACAGACGGAGTTAATGCTATTTTTGCAGACTTCAAACCTAAATTTGAAAACTACAATGATGCGATTAACTTTAACAGAAAAGCATTCGCCGATGCAATAGAAAGAGCTATGACTCTATTTAAAGATAAACCAAAATTTGCGCAAGTATTAACAAATTCATTTGAACTTGACCACAGCTGGTTAAGACCTACAGGTGCAATAAAAGAATACGTTAAAACTTTCGTTGACTTGAAAGTTTTAAAACCTGAAATTCTTGACTATGCTCAAAAAGCTCAATAAACGAACATAAACAATGGATTGCTACAGTCGCGCTATTCGCATCATAGCAATGTCATTGCAAATAAAAAAGGCGAAGATTAAAAATCTTCGCCTTTTAAAAATTCATTAGACTATGAACAAATTATTCTGCAGTAACTTGTTCGCCCTCTTCGGTTTTTTCTTTTTTAGCACGCTTTTTGGCAGCTTTTTCAAAAGAAATTTTACCGTCAACCAAAGTTACCTTGATTGTATCACCAGGACCATATTTACCTGACAAGATTTCTTCAGCCAAACTATCTTCCATCTTACGTTGGATAAGTCTTCTCAATGGTCTTGCACCATAAGCCTCAGAATACCCATTTTCTGCCAAGTGGTCTTTAACTTCATCTGTAACTTCAATGTTCAAGCCTTTTTCAGCCAAACGTTTGAACAAGTCTTTTAACATTAAGTCAACAATTTGTCTGATTTCTTCTTTTGACAAGTGAGCAAATACGATAGTTTCATCGATTCTGTTCAAGAATTCAGGTCTGAAAGCTTTCTTCATTTCTTCTGCAACAGTTTCCTTTAGTTTTTCGTATTTGTCTTTTGATTCATCCTCAGCTGTAGAGAAACCAAGTTTTGATGTATTTGTAATCATACTTGCACCTACGTTAGATGTCATGATAATTACAGTGTTCTTGAAGCTGATATGACGACCTTTTGAATCTGTCAAACGTCCATCATCAAGGATTTGTAACATGATGTTGAATACGTCAGGGTGAGCTTTTTCGATTTCATCAAAAAGAACAACTGAATAAGGTTTCTTTCTAACAAGTTCTGACAAATGACCACCATCATCATAGCCAACGTACCCCGGAGGAGAACCGATAAGTTTTGCGGTAGAATGTTTTTCCATAAATTCTGACATATCTACTCTTATCATATTATCTTCTGAGCCAAACATAGCCTCTGCCAATGCTTTTGCAAGTTCAGTTTTACCAACACCTGTAGGACCACAGAAGATAAAACTACCAATAGGTCTGTTTGGTGATTTCAAACCAACTCTTGCACGTCTGATAGCTTTAGAAATAGCTACAATTGCATCATGCTGACCGATAACTCTTTTATGTAAAGTATCTTCCAAGTGAAGAAGTCTTTCACTTTCGCCTTCAGTCAACTTAGTAACAGGAACACCGGTCATCATTGAAATAACTTCTGCTACATTTTCAGCCGTTACGGTAGGTTTGTTAGCGTCATGCTCTTCTCTCCATTTTGCTGAAACTTCACGAATTTTATCTCTCAAGTCAGCCTCGTCATCACGAAGCTGAGATGCTGTTTCAAATTCTTGATTTCTGATTGCATCTTCTTTTTCCTTAATCAAAGATTTTAATTGTTTTTCAAGTTCTTTACCCTCTGGGCACATGTTAGATGCTTTTAATCTAACCTTAGAACTTGCCTCATCAATTACGTCAATAGCTTTATCCGGCAAAAATCTGTCATTTACATATTTGCTAGACAATTTAACAGCCGCAACGATTGCCTCATCAGAAATAATCAATCTGTGGTGCTCTTCATATTTAGGTTTCAAACCTTTGATAATCTCAATAGATTCATCAATAGAAGGTTCTTCAATCAATACTGGTTGGAAACGTCTTTCTAATGCGGAATCTTTTTCAATATATTTACGATATTCATCAGATGTTGTAGCACCGATAACTTGAATTTCACCGCGAGACAATGCAGGTTTCAAGATATTTGCCGCATCAATTGCACCTTCGGCAGCACCTGCACCAATCAAAGTGTGCATTTCATCAATAACAAGGATAATATTTCCTGCTTGACGAATTTCATCCATGATTTTTTTCAAACGTTCTTCAAATTCACCACGGTACTTAGTACCTGCAACCAAAAGCCCCATATCCAATTGAATAACTTTTTTGCCATCCAAAATATCAGGAACTTCCGCATTAACGATTCTGATTGCAAGACCTTCTGCTACAGCAGTTTTACCAACCCCCGGTTCACCAAGTAAAACAGGGTTGTTTTTTGTACGTCTTGCAAGAATTTGAATAACACGTTCAATTTCTTTTTCTCTGCCTACAACAGGGTCCAGTCTCAATTCTTGAGCTGCTAAAGTCAAATCTCTACCAAATTCATCAAGGCTTGGAGTTTTTGTTTTTCCACCGGCTGAAGATGATGAACTTGAAGAACTTGAACCTGAACCGCCTGCGGTTGCTTGTGGTTTTGATTCGCCTAACATTTTGATTACGTTAGAACGAACCTTATTCAAATCTACACCTAAGTTTTCCAAAACTCTTGCTGCAACACCTTCACCTTCTCTGATAAGACCTAACAACAAGTGTTCTGTACCGATATAATTATGACCTAATTGTCTTGCTTCATCCCAAGAAAGCTCCAAAACCCTCTTAGCCCTCGGAGTGAACGGAATTTCTACCGCAACAAAACCTGAACCTCTACCGATGATTTTTTCGACTTCAGTTCTAGCATCTTTAAGGTTTACCCCCATAGATTTAAGAGTTTTAGCAGCAACTCCGGTACCCTCTCCGATAAGACCTAACAAAACCTGTTCTGTACCAACAAAGTTATGTCCTAATCTTCGAGCTTCTTCCTGAGCAAGCATAATAACTTTGATTGCTTTTTCTGTAAAACGTTCGAACATTTTTTACTCCTATCTCTTCTTATACACAAATTATATACAAAAAGTGAAAAAGTTTCAAGATGTTTGATAAATCTCTAAAACGCGCCAAATAAAAGCCAAAATTACTTCAAACCCAAATCTTTCAAAAATCTTTCGTTATCGGAAAGATTAAATAAAGCATCTTCTGAAAATGGGTCTACAACACCTTCTTTGCCAAAAAGTTCATCAACAATTTGGTTATGAGAGGTATTTTCAGGGTCAGAAAGTGCTAAACGCGTAAAATTATTAATGTCGGTTTTTCTTTCATACAAATTCAGGGCATGCCTTGATAAACTTTTCAAAAATGAATTTTTTGTTTGGTCTTTCAAGGTTTGAACAGGCGAACTCATTGGAAAACAAGAGCTTTCCATACGTTCGGCTTTCAATTGTTTTGCTAACTTTTTAAACATCACATCTCCCTGTTTAATAATGATATTATACATTATTTTTCAATTATTGCAAATAAACATTATACCAAAGGGGAAATTGTAACTTGATTATAAAATGTATTTCTATTAGAATTAATTTGCTAAATTAAGAAAAAGAAAAGAGGATAAAATGCTTGATATTAAACTGATTAGAGAGAATCCTGACAAGATTAACGAATTGTTAAAAAGAAGAAACTCCGAACTTTCTATTAACGAAGTTATCGCAATTGACGAAGAAAGAAGAAAGATTCAAACAAAAGCTGATGAGTTAAGAGCTAAGAGGAAATCGGAATCTCAAAAAATCGGTCTAATGAAGAAAAACGGCGAAAATACTGACGAAATCCAAGAAGATGTCAGAGTTTTAGGCGATGAAATTAAAGAACTTGAAGAAAGACAAAACGCACTCGATTTCAAACAAAGAGATATTTTATTACACATCCCAAATATTCCTGATGAGACAACACCTATCGGCGCATCAGATGCGGATAACGTTGAAGTTTACAAATGGGGTGAGCCTAGAAAATTCGACTTTGAATACAAAGCTCACTGGGATTTGTGCGAAGAAAAAAATCTTGTAGATTTTGAACGTGGTGTTAAACTTTCTCAATCAAGATTTACATTATACAGAGGTAAAGGTTCAAGACTAGAACGAGCTATCATCAATTTCTTCCTTGATTACCACACAGAGCAACAAGGTTATGAAGAAATCCTACCTCCATTTATGGCAAACTCTGCAACAATGACAGGTACAGGTCAACTTCCAAAATTCGCAGAAGATATGTATAAATGCGAAAACGAAGACCTATACTTGATTCCGACAGCGGAGGTTCCTGTAACAAATATTTATTCAGGCGAAATTCTTTCAGAAGATGATTTACCAAAATATATGACTGCTTACACTCCATGTTTCAGACGTGAAGCAGGTTCTGCAGGTAAAGACACAAGAGGTTTAATCAGAGTCCACCAATTTAACAAAGTTGAATTAGTAAAACTTTGTACTCCTGAAACAAGCAAAGATGAACACGAAAAACTAACAGAAGATGCTGAAAAAATGTTGCAATTATTAGAACTTCCATACAGAAGAGAAGCTCTATCAACAGGGGATATCGGATTTTCAGCTAACAAATGTTGGGATTTGGAAGTTTGGATGCCTTCTTATAACGCTTATAAAGAAATTTCAAGCTGTTCAAATTATGGCGACTACCAAGCAAGACGTGCTAATATCAGATACAAAGAAAAAGCAACAGGCAAAACAAGATTTGTTCACACAATTAATGGGTCAGGTCTTGCTGTTGGCAGAACATTTGCTGCAATTGTTGAAAATTATCAACAAGCAGACGGTACAATTATTATCCCTGAAGTATTAAGAAAATACACAGGATTTGATAAAATCTAATGACTATATAAAACAATACAAACGAGACGCCACTGAAACTTCAGTGGCGTCTCGTTTTAATAAATAAAAATTTTCTATCTCATATATTTATGAGCTTCCAAGAATTTCAAACGCTCAACAACATTGTTTTCCATACGTATAGCATCCTGGCAAAGAGATTTAATAAACTCAATCGGAGACTTGTTGAAGGTATAGCTAAACCAACCTTCTCTTCTCTCTATTGGGTCAAAGCCTAAAGTTAATCTGTCGTTAGACACTCTTGCAAACAATTTATCAGTACCTGCAGGGTAATTGAATACATCAATATCAGTATGTTTAAGAGTTTTTTGACCTTCAATCAAAGTATTAAGTTCTACTTTTTCTTCCTTTGATAATCTGCTTAACAAAGAATTTTTTACTAATTCCGAATCAAATTTTAGTGCGCCAAAAGATGTTTGCTGTCTACTTGGGCTTATACTATTTACTTGCATTATTATCTCCTTAAACTACTTACCAAATGAATCAATAGCGTTATTTAATTTTGCTTCAGCATCAATTTTTGCTGACATTTTATCAGCTTTTTTGCAAAGGGATTCAACAAAATGTATCGGACTTCTCAACATTTCTAAAAGACCTTCACATGGCTGTTTCATTAGAATATTGGTACTTGAAGGAGATTTTGGAAAAATATTTGCTCCCAATCTTGTTGAATCATGACCGCCAACGGTATATAGGAAAATATCAACATTTTTATTGGTTTTTTGAGAGTCAATTAATTCTTGCAATTTTGCTACGTCTTTTTGTTTAACACGTTTTTTCAAAGCATCAACTGCACCATCGCCCATTTTGGTAAATGCCATACCGAAACTTTGTTGTTGATTATTTACACTATCTACCTGCATGATATTCTCCTTTTTGCCTATTATGCAGTATTATAAATCCATCAAGATAAAATTTTGCCAAATATTAACAAAATATTTAAAATAACTTTACAAATCAGCTTTTAATATATATTGCAATATGTTATAATATATATAGAATAGCTTTATAAAGGACAAAAAATGAGTGAATTTCCGTTTGAGTTGGATGATTTTCAAAAAGAGGCATGTGAGGTTATAGATAACGGTGAAAGTGTTGTTGTTTGCGCACCAACAGGTGCCGGTAAAACTGTAATCGCACAACACGCAATCCATAGGGCACTGGAGCAAGGGTGCAGAATTTTTTACACAACACCCTTGAAAGCTCTATCAAATCAGAAATTCTATGATTTTGGCGAAAAATACGGCTACGATAAAGTCGGTCTATTAACAGGCGACACCTCAATAAACAGAGGGGCACAAGTTGTAATTATGACGACCGAAGTTTTCAGAAATATGCTTTATGGCACAAATTTCGGAGCAGTTGCTGACAACTTGAAAGATGTTCGTTATGTTGTTCTTGATGAAGTTCACTATATGAATGACGAACAGCGAGGAACAGTTTGGGAAGAAAGTATTATCTACTGTCCGACAAATATCCAAATTATCGCGCTATCCGCAACGGTCGCAAATTGCGATGAATTAACAAACTGGATAAACACTGTTCACTCAAAAACCAAGCTTGTTAATACTGATTTTAGACCTGTTCCGTTGAGATTTTATTATTTTGACAGTTCTCAACCGTTTAAACTGTTACCGCTTTTGACTCCTGAAGGTAAACTTAATAAAAAAATCAAACCTGAAAAACCTCAATGGGCAAAAGGCAAAGATAAACGAAAAAAAACTTATGTTAAACAAATTATTCAAAATTTGGCTGATGCAAATATGCTCCCTGCAATATATTTCACATTTTCACGCAAAAAATGTGATGAACAAATGGAAAAATGTGCAGGTTTGGGATTGAACACTAAAGCCGAACAAGAAGAAATCAAAGCTTTTATTGATGAATTTATCGCCGAAAATCCACACCTATACGGCAACAAGCATATTGAATATTTAATACAAGGGGTTGCATCTCACCACGCAGGCTTACTTCCCGCTTGGAAAAATTTAGTAGAAAAATTATTCCAAAAGGGCTTGATTAAAGTCGTTTTTGCAACAGAAACCCTTGCTGCAGGTATAAATATGCCTGCGCGCTCAACTGTTATCAGCTCAACAAGCAAACGAACAGATTCAGGTCACAGGATGCTTACGGCTAACGAATTTTTGCAAATGTCAGGGAGAGCAGGCAGGCGCGGAATGGATGAAGTCGGCTACGTTACAATCGTTGGAACACCTTTCCAAACGCCTGATGAGGTTGCAGAACTTGTTTTAAGCGGTTCTAATCCGCTAGAAAGCAGATTTTCACCAAGTTACTCAATGGTGTTGAATTTGTTGCAAAGATTTACCCTTGAAGAATCAAAAGAACTTATCTTAAAAAGTTTTGGCTACTATTCTTCTGACTTTAGGTTAAAACCGATACTTGCTCAAATTGAACAATTTGACAACGAGATAAAAGAACGAAATTTTGTTTGTCCGTCCCATCTGTCTGATGACAAAATTTTAGAATACGACAAACTAAGATTTTTATACGTTCAAAACAGACAAACTTACAAAAAAATTCTCAGACAGGAAAAACAAAAACACAGACCACTTTCACCTGAAGTCATTGAATTTGGCGAAAGGAACAAGGCAGATTTGCATAAACTCCAAAGCTTTGCGTGTGATTTGTGTAAACACTACAAAAAACACTCAAAAAATATTGAAGTAATAAAACGAATTGAAAGCAAGAAGAAAAAACTCCAAAAAGAAATCGAAAAACAAAAAGATATTTATTGGAATAAATTCTTGGCACATCGTGCGGTTTTACAAGATTACGGATATTTGCAAAATGATTATCCGACAGAAAAAGGTAAAACAACATCTCAAATCCGAGCAGAAAATGAACTTTTCTTGGCTGAAATTATATTTTCAGGCGTGTTAGAAAATCTTACACCATCACAACTTGCCGGCGTAATTTGTGCAATCACGACAGAAGAATTGAGAATTGAAATACCTTATGTTCCGTTCTCCGAACCAGTCAGAAAAACATTGAATAAAATCAGAAATATTAAGAAAAAATTGGCTAAAGCTCAAGCAAATTACGACATTGATGCTCCGCTAAACATCAATCCTTACTTTAGTTCAATGATTGAACTTTGGGTTGAAGGTGCAGAATGGGAGACTGTTACTGAGCAAATCGACATCGGCGAAGGTGATATTGTCAGAGCTTTCAAACGAGTTGTTGATGTATTAAGACAACTTACTGTTATTGATAATGTACCTGAATCAGTTGTATTTACAGCAAGAGAAGCGATTGACAAAATCCAGCGCGCTCCGGTTGATGTAGATTAATATTAACACTTCTTTAACATAAAATTGACATCATAATATTTTTGCAATTTAATAAGTGTAAAATATACATTTATTATTTTAAAAACAAAGAGGATTATATTATGATGATAAATAGAATTAGCACACATGTTATGAATGATTGCTGTAAACCACATCCACAGACCAAAAACGTAACAACAGATACAATCACATTTACCGGAAAAAATCTGACTCAACTTGCAGATGATGCATTTATGAGCATATCAAAAAACAGAAAAGGTAACAAACTTGGCGAAGTTTTAGGAACTTCAGGAAAAACAAATTTTAGATTGAAAGAAACCTTGTTTGGTAAAAAAGCAGAATTGGACGTAATAAGAGGGGATGAATTTGCAACTTTTGAAATTTCAAGAAATCCTAATTCTGCTGCTAAAATTGCAGAACTAGACAATGGCAATTCAAGAAACCTTGTTCAACTGGTACAAAGATTTGTAAAAGGCTTGAAGTAACGAGAATTAAAATCACACAAACATTACACTGTCGGCTTGGTAAAGCCGACCTACTTTATATAAATTAAAGGTGGGCTAGTGAGCCCACACGACTTTAAGAATTAAATTGTAATTGTCACCCTGAATTTATTTCAGGGTCTCTGATATTACAAATTATACATAAGACTAATTTGTTCAATTTGAGATGCTGAAACAGCTCAGCCTGCGCCCACAGACAGGCTCACACATTTCGCCATAGCTCAATGGTTCGCTTTGTAAAGTTCAGAATGACATAGACCGAAATGTTCAATTTGAGATTCCGAAATAAATTCGGAATGACAATACAAAAAGATTGTAGGTCGGTTTTACTAAGCCGACAACAAAATCAAAATTGATAGATTCGGAATAGGATAAAATCTACGTTGCTACGCAACTTGATTTTTAATCCTTTCAGAATGACACATGAAACATCCTACCATCCAAATTTAGTGTACATTTGCCACTATTTAGAATTGTAAAACCCTTACTATCAAAAGGATTGAAACATTTGTAAAAATATGTTACAATAATAGTAGGAACACCCTATTTGCCCTCATAGGTCTCTGATGAGTGTTATTCCCCACCCCACTCTAAAAACAAAAAGGTATCCGATTACTACCAGAAATCAGGTGCTATTATGGATACGCTTATTGAAAGAAAACAATTTATCATTCCGGTAAGGACTTGCGAATACCTGTTGACGATTTCGCTTTTTGCAACTTTAGTTCTTACCCACACCATATTTCAGCCTCCGATTTTGGCAAACGATTTACTTGCAAATAATTCAGTAACCGTACCGACTTTGAAAGAAGTTACAACTCAAATCAAAGAAAACTTAAACCCTGAAATAAAAAAAGAAAAATTCAATTCTCGAATAGCTACAAAATACAAATACGCAAACGTTTCAAATGTATCTGATGGAATTAAACATATCAGAATGACAAAATACTACCAAGGTAAACCTGTCAGAATAAATATCGTAGAAATTAACCGCGAAGTGGCAACTGATTTTGAAGTTAAACCGGCAATCGCATCTGCAACTTTGCCAAACAGAAGAACTGTGAGAACAATTGCCCAAAACACCAATTCTATCGCTGCGATTAACGGCGGATTTTTCAAACCTCAAACAGGTGTTCCGCTAGGCACTTTGATGATTAACAAAAAAATCTACACCGGACCGATTTATGATAGAGTTGCCCTTGGGATATTTGATAACGGCTATGATGTTGGTAGAGTTCAGCTAAACGCACACATTACAGGCAACGGTCAAGAAATAAAAATCGATAATATAAATCAGCCAAGAATGTTATCCTCATATATTTTAGCTTATACAAGGGATTGGGGGAAATATGCTCCTGCGTCACCTCAGTATGGTGTCCAACTTCAAATTGTTGGAAATAAAATTACGGCTGCTTCCGCTAATCCCCTTTCCATTCCAGAAAACGGTTACGTTCTTGTTGGTCCGAAAGCTAAATTAGGAAAACTTTTTGGCGCACAATATGTTGATGTACAAATCAACACTAATCCAAAATGGGAAAATGTTAAACACATCATCAGCGGAGGACCGTATCTTGTTAGAAACGGTGAAGTTTACATCGATATGACAGCTCAAAAGTTAGGCTCTATCGGAGGGCGCAACCCTCGAACCGCAATAGGTTACACAAAAGACAATGATTTAATCTTAATAACGGCTGACGGCAGAGAAGGAAGTTCAATAGGCTTGACACTAACAGAACTTGCCAATTTGCTAAAAAGCTTAGGTTGCACAAACGCTATCAACCTTGATGGCGGAGGTTCAACCGTAATGTACGTAAAAGGACAAATAGTAAATCGTCCACACCAATCTGGAGGTATCGCGTTATCTAATGCTTTGGTCATTTCTAAAAAATCTGCAAACTAAAATCTTAAACAGTTTCGCTATTTTAGGCGAAAGTTTGACACTTGTTGCGTAAATTGCATTATCTCAACAACTTCACCATTTTCTTCCTGAGACAACCTTCGCCTGTTGCAAGATACCATAGCTTTCTTTCAATGTGGTTAGGTTTAAGTCTTTTGATATTTGGCAATCAAAGGCGGAATTGTCATTGTTGTACATGTTAAGCAATTAGTGGTGTAAGTCGGATTTTTTAGCGGACAGCATGTATTTTGACTGCTAAAACCAATTGTAAATATTAGTACACAAGTTTGACATGCTCTTTCCTGATTTGAGATAATAGGAAAAAGACTATACTTGGGTAGAATTATGTACATAAAACAACTGGAAATAGATAATTTCAAATCATTTGCCAACAAATCAGAAATTCCCCTTCTGAAAGGCTTTACTACAGTTTCAGGACCTAACGGTTCCGGCAAAAGTAACATTATTGATAGTGTTATGTTCGCTTTGGGCTTGAGAACTGGTAGTGCTTTGCGTATTGAAAACCTTTCAGACTTTATCACAACTTTCAACAATAAAAACGAAGCGATGGTTAAGGTTGTATTTGGGGATGTTGATGGGGACAAAGAATTAACGGTTGCAAGACGTATCAAAAAGACTAACCAAGGATTTGCAAGTACATACTACCTAAATGACAAAATCGATACCTTGACAAATATCCGCTCAATTCTTGAGAAATACAACATTACGCCAAACAGCTACAACGTAATGATGCAAGGGGACGTGAACAGTATTGTAATGTGTTCTTCTAAAGTTCGCCGCGGAATTATTGACGAAATCGCAGGGGTAGCGGATTTTGACAGAAGAATAGACCAAGCAACAAATGAACTTAAAACCGTAGAACAAAGAGTTGAGGCTGCATCGCTGATTTTATCGGAAGTTGAAAAAACTTTGGAACAATTGAAATCAGAAAGAGAAGTTGCGCTAAAATACAAAAAATTACAAGAGGAAAAAGCAGGATTAGAGTCTCAAGTCAGCACGGTTAAATTCTTTGACTTGAAAAGAAATCTTGAACTTGCCCATGAAAATATTCTTCAATCAAATAAAAAATTAAAAGAAACTCAAGCCAATAAAAAAGACTTGGATGAAAAAATTAAACTTATCAATGAAAAGTATGAAGAACTTGATAAGAAACTGAAAGAGCAAGGGGAAGATGAGAGAAACAAACTAAAAGACTCTCAAAGCGACCTATCTGCAAGGATTCAGACTAAGAAAAACGCGATAGACTATTCTGATACCCAAATTCAAAAAGGGTTACAGTCTATCGAGAACGCTAAAAACGGTATCGCATCTTACAAAAAGAAAATTGAAGATGAGCACCTCAATATCAAACTTGCTCACGACAAAATCGGAATTATCGAAACTCAATTAAAAGAGAAAAAAGAAGAACTTGCAAAAAAACTTGCCGACATCTCTGGCTTGAGTTCAACTGCCGATAAATATATCCAAGAAAGAAATGATGTTTCGCGAAATCTTGATATGCTAAAAGACAAAGATAATGAACTATTAAAAGAATCTTTGCCAAAAGAAAACGATTTAAAAAATCTAAAAAAAGAAATTGAAGATGCTAAAGCGTTCATTGAGCAAGCCGAAAATGCAAAAGCAAATTTTGAAGACGACAAGTCATTAAAAGAACTTCAAGTTAGCGATTTGAAAAAAGAAATGGATGAATTGAAAGAAATTCAAACCAAAACAATGCAGCAACTTGATGATGCGAAAACAGCAATTGATGACTATGACCACGATGTTAGAGCTGCATATCGAAAATTTTCTGATATGGAGGCGCAACGCAGAGCAATGTCTTCATCTGGTTCAAGTATTCCGATTACAACAGTTATGAATGCCAACCTTGAAGGGGTTCACGCACCGTTAATGCAATTGGGTTCAGTTGATGAAGAATACTCTTTGGCTCTTGATATCGCGTTTGGTGGGAGATTGGCGCACATTGTTGTTGATGATACCCACGCGGCTTATGTTGCGATGGAATTGTTAAACTCATCTCGTGCAGGTCGTGCGACATTCATTCCGTTAAACAAAGTCAAAAAAGCTCCGACAAAATTACAACTACCAAAAAATCGCGGTGTTATTGATTTTGCCATTAACCTTGTTGACTTTGACGATATTTACCTTGATGCATTTTTCTATGCGGTTGGAGATACTTTGATTGTTGAAGATGCGGAGGCTGCTGAACAATTGATGGGCAAATACCGTATGGTTACACTGGATGGCAAATTGTATGAAAAATCTTCTGCAATCACCGGTGGTTATGTAAAAAAATCAATTTTCGGTTTTGGTCAAAATGATGATAAAGAACTTGAAAATGCTAAAGCAAAACTTGACGAACTTCAACGCAAATACGATGAGGCTGTAGCCAATAAAAAAATGTTAGAAGAAAAACTTGATAAAATAAGAGTTACATACTCCTCATCTTCTACAGAATATTCAAAAGCAAAAATCGAGCTTTCTAATATGACCGCTCAATTTGAGAACAGCCAAAACCTATTAGAAACAAAAAAAACTTTTGTCAGCGAAAATGAACCAAAAATCGAAAAATTAAACTCTGAACTTGACAAAATCGAGGCAAAAAGAGTTGATTTATCTGAAAAAATCCAACAAGCGCAAGATAAATTATCTGAACTTGACAGCTTGTTAAATGACAAAGACTTAAAGGATTTGAAAGAAAAAACTCAAGGTATTGAAGATGAAATCAGACATCTAAATAACAACTTGATGAACGTTAATAATGAAATTAACGGCTACAATAATACAATCAAATTCAATGAACAGCTTATCATTTCTAAAGAAGAAGATATCAAAAATACAACAAAAAATAACGAATCTTTAGAAAAAGATAAGGAAACCTACAAGGCTGAAATCATCCAATTAGAGGAACAATTAACCGCCCTATCTGATAAAATTGCGGTAATTGATGCAAAAATCGGAGAACTTGTGAAAGAAAAAGAAGAAATTCATAAGAGTTTGGTTGATTTACAAACAAACAGCGCGGTCAAATCTTCTGAAATTGATAGAATCAATGAACAGATTGAATCTTTCAAAACAAGGAGAAGAGAACTTGAACCTCAATTGAAAGAGGCATCCGAAATCCTTGAAAATTCAGGGGTTGAGATTGCAAAACTTGAACCTGTTCAGATTTCTATAGACGAACTTAATACAAAAATTCAACGTTTGGATAAACGTATGCAAGAACTTGGGGATGTAAATATGCGTGCTATCGTTTCTTATGAAGAAAAAGCGGCGCGTAAAGAAGAATTAGACACCCAAATAAAAACACTTTCTACAGAAAGACAATCTATTTTAGATAAAATGAATGGCTTTGAACAACAGAAAAAAGAAGCGTTTATGACAACATTTACAGCTATCAATGAAAACTTCAAAGACATTTATCACCAATTATCAGAAGGTGAAGGCCGATTGATTCTTGAAAATGAAAAAGACCCGCTATCTGCCGGCATGACAATTGAGGCTAAACCGAGAGATAAAACCACAAATAACAAACTCGGAGCATTATCAGGTGGTGAAAAAGCCCTGACAGCGCTAGCTTTGGTATTTTCAATTCAAAAATACTTACCTGCGCCATTCTATGCACTGGATGAGGTTGACGCAAGTTTAGATACAATGAATGTTGAACGTATTGCAGAGATGGTAAAAAAACAATCTTCTGATACTCAATTCCTTGTAGTAAGCCACAGAAGACCAATGATTGAGGCTGCAAACAGAACAATCGGTGTTACTCAAAAAGAAAAAGGTAAAACAAAAGTTACAGGTGTAAAACTGAGAGACGATGATGAACAATAATCTTATAAATGCAAAAGATATAGAATCTACAATTTACAGTAACAATTCCGAATTTGATGCAAATGATGGTATTGGTATTCTTGTAGATATGGCAAAACAAGGCAAAATCGACCCTTGGAATATTGATATTCTTGATGTTACTGAAAAATATCTTCAAAGAATGATAGAATTGAAATCTCTGAATTTGCGTGTCGCAAGCAGAACGTTGTTATTTGCATCAATTTTATGCAGATTGCAGTCAAATGTTTTGGCAGGATTATCTTTGGAAGAATTTCAAGACCAGCCTGAAAACGATGTAATTTACGATGATGATGGGTTTATCGTTGAGTATCCTGACGAAAATCAAGAATTTATACCGACAAGCAATGTTGTAAGTTTTGATGAGGCACTCCAACGCCGTACAAGTATTCGTTTGAACCGTAATCGTGTAGTTACATTGAAAGATTTGATTAAACAATTGGAGTTCTACGAAAAATTAGAAAAAAGAGCGTCAATGAAAAGTGCTCATGAAAGAGCTAAACGCCATGTCAGAAATTATTCAAGGTTAACTCCTGATGAAATCGTTTCAATGGCGCACGAAGAATATATCGAAGAATCCGTACTAAAATTGAAAGACAATTTGGAACAAATTTTTGAACATCAAGACAAAATTGAACTGAATGAATTGACTATCCTTGGGTTGGACAAAATCAGTGCATATTTGGCTTTGTTGTTTTTGAGCAGAGATACTGATTACGAACTTGAACAAGAAGAATTTTATTCAGATTTATATGTAGTAAAAGGTGGTAAAAAAGATGCAGCAGTTGAAGTCTAGGATAGAGGCTGTACTTTTTGTTACAGCAAAAGCGTTGTCGCTAGAAGAAATTGCGACTTATTTGGATAAAGAGCCTGAAGAAATTGAAGAGGCAATCCTTGAATTAATTTTGGACTATGCATCTCGAGACGGAGCATTGGAAATTGATGATGAAAACGGATATATTCTTCAAGTAAAAGAAGATTATAGCGACATTGTTGAAAAGATTTGTCCAATTGACTTGTCTCCTGCGGTTTTAAGAACATTGCTTGTTATAGCATTAAAAGAACCTATCCGCCAAACTGAATTGGTAAAACTTCGCTCTGCGGCGTATGAACATGTGGCAGAACTTGTTGAAAAAGGCTTAGTTTCTAAGCATAAAGACAAAAACGGCAGAAGTATTAACATAAAAACCACTCCGAAATTTGCAGAATACTTCAAATTAAAAGGCGACACAAGAGCTTTGGCTCAACAGTTAGAAAAAGATTTGGCAGAAAAAACAAATGCGTAAAATTTTATTAGCAATATTATTTATAGTGCTTGTTGTTGCATTGTTTTATAAATCACCATTTTCTGCAATGTATAATTACAACAAAGCTCGAGCACTTTATAACCAAAAACAGTATGAGCAATCCCTGCCATACTTTGAAAAATCATTATTTGCAGACCCTAAAGGAATTTTAGCAAGATTTTACTATGTTTTGGCATTGTCAAAATCTGAACCGACATACTCAACACAAAAGAAACTTTTTGAAATGGCAAATTCAAAAATTGAAGATGAGGCATCAAAATATGCAAAATCTCAAACAATGTATTTGCGCTACAAACTGCTTGACGGCATAGAAAACAACTACATTTTTAATGCAGCAATGGGCAGTGATATTTTAAGATGGGACATAAGGTCGTTTCCGCTAAGCGTTTATATTGATTCTCCTGACACCGTTCCGTCGTATTATCTTGAAAGCATAAAAAGAGCAATGAATTTGTGGACAAGCAGAACAAATTTTGTCAAATTCAAACAGGCACAAAACCCTGTTGAAGCAGACATTTTAATCAGATTTGAAGATATTCCTAATGACTTATGCCAAGGTGGAGTCTGCAAATATGCAATTGCGCACACTGAACCTCAAATTGACAAAAACAAAATCCTAAAACAAATGGATTTAACCTTCTATAAAACTAATCCACGCAAAGAAAATTTCACATCAAGAGAAGTTTTTAATACAGCACTCCATGAACTTGGGCACACATTAGGAATAATGGGACATAGCGACAATCCAAATGATTTGATGTACTCAATGAAAGAATCTGATTTTGATATCTTCACATTTATGCGTGCAGAAGAACATTCATTGACAGCAAGAGATTTGAAAACCCTTGTACTGCTATATAGAATAGAACCGACGATTTCTAATGTTAGAAATCTCCACAGTGAAAATTTTTATTATGCTCCGCTTATTTTAGGAAATGACGATATCAGACTACAAAAGAAATTAAATGAATATAAAAAATACACCCAAACATATCCTAATATGGCAGCTGGCTATATAAATCTAGCATCTGTTTATGTGGATTTAGGGGACTTTGATTCTGCACTGCGCGAAATCGACAAAGCAGAACCGCTTGCTAACACTAAAGATGAACAATTCTTAGTACACTATGATAGAGCAATAATTTATTATAATCAGCAAAAATACTCATCTGCACTTGAATCTGCTAAAATCGCCCAATCAATCAAGAACGAAAATAATGTACAAGAATTGATTAGCGATATTGAAAAAATCAAGTAAGCAGAATTATTCTGACCAAAAGCTAAGCATTAATTTTCTTGGTAAACTTTTGCAAATTCAGGATTAACCGCAAGCCACTTAAAGGTTTGAGATTCAACTTCCGGAATGTCGATTACGAAAGTCCCACCATAACGACCTCTTGAAAATACAAGGTAGCCATCTTTTGCCAAATTGTGGAAAGCTTTTCTGATTGTATTCGGACTCAAATCTAATTTTGCTGAAAGTTCCATAATCGATGGCAATTTGTCACCGATTTCATAATCTTGAGCAATCATTCTTTTTAAATAATTTTGAGTTTTTTCATAATGATAAAATGCGGCATCTTGAGCCGGTGCAAAAATTGAAGTTTCAGGCTTTTCAAATGAACTTGAAATATCTCCGGGGATTTTTACAACTGTTGTTCCGTATCTCCCACGACGAGCTAACAAAAATCCACGGTCAACCAAGATTTTTAATCCGTCATGAACAGTTTTCAAACTTGTCTTTAAAGCTTTTGCTAAAGCCATGTGAGATGGGATTCTATCGCCAATATGCAAATTATTTTTTATATAATTTTCCAAATCTTTTACAACCAAATCAACGAGCGTCTCTGTTGTCTGTTGACCGTTTGATTGAATTTCAAAATCTAAATTCATCAAAATCCAACCGCTTTCGCGTGAAGTTTTAAATTTATGACAAATAATATTTTGAGCAGCCAAAGATTCTAAAGCTTGTCTTGTCGTATTAGCAGAATAGCCGATAATAGTCGCAATAGTACGCGAAGAAGACAAATGTGAACCGACTTTAAATCCGCCTGTTTTTAAGTATCTCTTTACTGCCTCAATTGCCAAATCACGCTTTGATGTGTGTTTTCTAAGCATTGAAACCTGTTTGGTATAATCTCTAACCAACGTTCCAATACATTGTTTTGATTCAACATAGCCTAAATCTTCAATATACCTTAGCGCATTTTGAATTGTACCGACACTTACACCTAGGCGGTATGCAAAATCAGCCTTTGAAGGAATTATGTCATTTACTTGAATTTTCCCTGATTGCAAATCTGATTTTATCCAATTGGCAATCCACTTGCCAATCGCAACAGATTTTGATTCGTCAATATCTTTCAAATTAGGAAGTTCCATTGAGATATCCGAAATTTCAATCTTTCTTAGTTCAGATTTTTGAGGGAACATAAAACCTTCTTTATTTGTCATGATTTCTACCTGCCTTCGTTTTAATAATATACTATGTGTAAAAAAACATCAAGATATTTTTTGCCATATTTTGAAGGAATGTTAAGAATAATTTGACGAACAGGTAAGCTGAACTTAAATAAAGCACCCAGTAATATTTATACAAATTTGACGAAAGGCTTTATTAAAGCCATACTATAGATATGGTCAAACAAAAATTCATAGCATTAGTTGATTGCGATTCATTTTTTGTTTCCTGCGAACAAAAAAGAAATCCAAAGTTAAAAGGCAAATCGGTTTGTGTATTGTCAAACAATGAGGGCTGTGTAATTTCACGTTCAAAAGAGGCAAAAAAGATGGGAGTTAGGATGGGAGAGCCATATTTTATGGCAAAAAAAGAACATCCAAAAGCAATTTATATAATTGCAGACCATGATTATTACGCTTTTGTTTCAAACCAAGTAATGTCGACTCTGAAAGACTTTAGTCCCTATGTGCAAATTTATTCTGTTGATGAGGCTTTTGTTGATTTCACAGGACTTACCAAACTTTATAAAAGAAATTACAAAAAACTCGCAAGCTTTTTACGGCAAAAAATTCTTGATGAAGTCGACATCCCTGTATCAATCGGCGTAAGTTCTACAAAAACATTATCAAAACTTGCATCTGACAAAGCCAAAAACATTGAAGGCGGAGTTTATCTAATCGGCAAATGCAAAATAAAAAAAGTATTGAAAACGACTGATATTGAAGAAATTTGGGGAATAGGCAGACGACTTACAAAAAATTTAAAACGATTTGGAATACTAACGGCAGAAGAACTTGTCTCAAAAACTGACAGTTGGTTGGATTCAAAAATCGGAATCCACGGCATAGAAATGCGCCATGAACTGCTAGGGGAAATGGTTTCACCTGTAACTAATGAAATAAAAGTACCCAAATCTATTCAAAATACAAGAGCTTTTGGAGTTTTCACTTCTGATTTTAACTTTATCAAAAATGAACTGAACAGACATATCCATACATCTTGTAGGAAACTTAGGGCTTACAACACAAAATGTCTGCAAATTGGCGTAATGCTGAGAACTAAAGATTTTCGAGTTTTTTATACAAAAAAAGATTTGTTAAGTCCTGTAGATTTTGAACTCGAGATTTCTAAAATTGCAATAAAATTGTTAGAAGAAATTTACGACCCTAATATTTTATACAGAAGCACCGGAGTATTTTTGGAACGAATAGGCGAACAAGGTGCAGAACAACTTTGCCTCTATACCGACGAAATTCAAAATCAAAAGAAAGAAAAACTTGCAAAATGTTTTGATAATTTAGAAAAAAGATTTGGTAAAAACATTGTAAAAACAGGATTTTCGCCTAAAAATTTAAACGAAATAAAAAAATCCGAAGAGAAATAAAGTTTACAATTGATAATATACTAGCAAAAATTTCTATATTTCCTTTTATAATACATATTAGAAATAAAGGAGTTTTTATGTCTGTAAACATGAATTGTCATCCAGACAAATTTAGAGAAATCAAAAATAACGCGTTAGCTGCAAGAATTTCGTTGGATTGTCCGTCAAGACCTGACCTTATACATACAGACAAGCTTGCAGACCACATTACAGATTGCTTGGTTAATCCGACAAGAGGAATGATTGCATCTCGAGATTACTTAAATACCGAAAACATCAACTATCCGCGTTATTATGGGCGCAATCTGCATTTAATGAAAAAATTTGATGTAATTAAATATCTTATGACTAAATTAGACGAACGAATCAATGAATTTTATCCGAAAACTAAAAAATACAGAGATTTCGTTATAAACACCAACAGAATTAAATTTGATTACACTGAACCTGTAAAACATGATTTCAGACGTACTATTTTTAGAATTTTTGGAAGATAGGAAGAATATAAATGGAAATTTCAAAAATAACTTCATTTACGGCATCGGAAAATCCAACTTTACCAAATAACAAAAAGGTAAAAAGGGATTTTTTAACACAATTTCATGAAAAAACAAAAAATTCGGCAGATATGACCGATACTATTGTCGTTCCGCGCACCATTTTTAAAGGCTATTTAGGGATTATGGCAGGAACAACCTTACTATCTCTTGGCAGTTTTTTGAAAAAGCCTGCATTTTTTTCTAAGTTTTTGAGCGTTTCAGGCTTGTTGACTTCACTTTATGGAACATACGCTTTTGTCAGACCTTTCATCATAAAAGATGCAAAAGGGGTTGAAAAAGGTAACTAAATGTTAAGCAAAATTTTGATATTTTAGCAATTTTAAATAATCACGCACATTAATATCACCACAAAAGTATAAAATTTAGAAAGTAGGTATAAGTATGTGTTTTGTTTACACTGTTCAAAATATGAACCCAAGATTAGGCGCAAGAAAAGGCGATAGACAAGCTATCAGCGTATATGACAGAGAGCTCGGCAACAGAAGAGATATCATCACGACTCCAGATGCGGCAGAAGAGTTCATTTCTGACAGAAACAAAACATTGAAAAGAGCAAACAACACTTGCTGGGGACTTTTGGCAGGTGGCATTGCTCTAGGTGCTGCCGTTGGAGCAGCTATTATGGCGAAAAAAGCATCAAAATTGGGTAAATTAATTGATGAAAAATTAAACCCAAGATACGCAGAAAAATATCAAGAAGAGCTACAAAAACATATAAATGAAGGTTTTAGCAAAGACACATTTAGCGAATTTATGGTAAAACTAGATGTATTAAGTGAAGATGCTTTCAAAAATTTAAGTTTCAAGTTAAATGATTTGTTCTCAAAAGATAAAAATGAATTTCTAAAACCTAGCATGACAAAAGAAAGTTTAGAAGGTGCAGGAATTGGCGCTCTAGGTGGAACACTTGTCGGGATAATGCCTAGTTTTGTAATTCCTGAAAATGCAGATAAAAAGGTTACCGCAGAATTTATTGAGAATAACAAATAGGATAATTCGCACGCGGTCTAAACTTTGTTGTGGATACTCTTCGTATTATCATAAATGTAAAACTGAACTGACTATAATATGAAGAAAAGATTTGAAAATCTACATACCTTCAAAGTAATTGATTTTCATAGCCGCGCGAACATCATGCATTGTTTTCGCAGCAACTTCGCGAGCCTCTGCGGTACCTTTTTTCAAAATTTCATAAACTTCAGGAATACGTTGTTCCCACATTTTTCGACGCGTTCTGATTGGTTCTAATTCTTTTTGAATAACGTTATTTAGGAATTTTTTAACCTTGACATCGCCCAAACCGCCACGTTGATAGTGAGCTTTTAATTCATCAAGATTTTTATATTCCGGCAAAAATTCTGCAAAATGTTCATCTCTGCAAAACGCATCAAGATAAATAAATACAGGATTATTTTCGGTTTCGCCGGGGTCTTCAATTCTCAAATGGTTAGGGTCTGTGAACATAGACATAATTTTCTTTTTGATGTCCTCAGGTTCATCTGACAAATAAATGCAATTGCCTAAAGATTTACTCATTTTAGCCTTACCGTCAGTTCCCGGAAGACGTAAACAAGCACTGTTTTGAGGCAATACGATATTTGGTTCAACCAGAGTTTCACCATACAAAGTGTTGAACTTGTGAACAATTTCACGACACTGTTCAATCATAGGTTTTTGGTCTTCGCCTGCAGGAACAGTATTTGCTCCGAATGCTGTAATATCAGCAGATTGACTAATCGGATAAGCCAAAAATCCCATAGGAATATTAGCCTCAAAGTTTCTCATTTTGATTTCGGTTTTAACGGTCGGATTTCTTTGAGCACGAGATACTGTAACCAAATTCATATAGTAAAAAGTCAACTCGGTTAATTCAGGAATCATTGATTGAATGAGAATAGTTGATTTAGCAGGGTCAATACCACAAGCCAAATAATCAAGCGCAACTTCAATGATATTATCGCGCACTTTTTGCGGATTTTCGGCATTATCAGTCAAAGCTTGAGCATCAGCAATCATAATAAAAATTTTGTCATAATCACCCAAGTTTTGAATTGCAACACGTTCGCGCAAAGAACCTACATAATGTCCGATATGAAGTCTACCGGTTGGTCTGTCACCTGTTAATATAACTTTTCCCATAATCTTTTCCTACCTAACCTTTCACAAATTCTATTATCTAATAGATGGAAAGCCTTTGTCAAGAAAGATTTGAGTTATCAAATGTTTTTCGACTACGTGATGATAATGTTTTCATCATCAATCATATAGTTTAACCTTGTTTCATGCATAGTTATCGTATCATCTGATAGTAAAATTTTTGTTTTATATTTGCAAGTGCCAATAGTATAAATAATACTTGTGAAAATATTTTTTGCCATGGAAAAGGAAACTTACTAGCAAAATTTAAAATTCAGGGATTTTAAGTTAAATGTAAAACAAATTATAATAGGAGAATAAAATGACCCCAATAGTAGCAGACATAAACCCAAGTATTAGAAACTACGCAGCAAAAACAGGACAACTTGTTACAAAAATACCTCTAAAAAATGAGACTGATGCATATTTAATGACAAACGACAAATCTTGTGATGTACTTTTATTAAAAGGGAAAGAAATTGTAGGTGGTAAAGGCTTCCGCAGCACAAACGGACTTGAACATGCTAAATTTTTCAAAGAAACAATGATGGAACTTCAAAAAAATGCGAAAAAAGGAGTTTCTGTATTTGGCGAATTTATCAAATCATGCGACTTGGCTAATCCACAAATTATGGACAATTTCATCAGTACCCTAGAAAAAGCGATAAAATAAAATTCAAAAACATAAAAAGAGCCTTAAAAAGGCTCTTTTTTAATACATAAAACGCTACAAAAGTTTCTCATTTTTTCTATTTTATATCAGGTATTTCTAAATCATATTTTGCTACCAAACTCTCTAGTGTAGCTATAGAAACGGCGTCATCGTAATTAAAACAGATATCTAACCTGATATTATCAAAATACTTCTTATAAAATGCGATTTGCTGTTTATACAATTCAATATTATCAATAGATTCATACCATTTTCGTTCAATTATTTGCGCCTTTTTTACATTAGGATAAAAAATATAACTATTTTGCGCAGTTTTTATTTCCATTGAAAAATGTTCAACATAAACTGAACTTCCAAATCCTTTTTGAGAAAATAAAGTGTTGATATATCCGCGTAGTAAAACACTTACTATATCAGATTTATTAATTGTAAAATCATATTTTGGGCAGGTATTTTTAAAAAAGATGTTATCATCATAAAAACACACATATTCAATATTAGGAGTTGTATAGAATTCTTTTTTGCTCTTCATGTATCTGAATAGACCCTGAATAAAATTTATAAAAAAATAAATAGGACAACAAATAAAAATAAAAAACATAGCTAAAGTTATTTCCCAGCCAGAAGATACAACAATATTAAGAAAGGCTTTTAGTTCACTAATATAATTTCCTTCCGGACAACTATACAAAAACATTAGAAAGAATGCAACATACATAAAAACACCAATAAAATAACAAATTGGGCAAAGTAAACTTATATTTTCAGGAATATTATAATTTATTGAAAAATCTATTTTCATTTACTATATTATATCATATTTTTAAAATAGTTAAAACACCAAAACTAATAGATTATTTTATACTCACTCTGCCGAGCTAAAAGAATCCAGTGAATTGTTTTGGCGAGAGGCTCGGAATGTAATTCCGAGTTGCGATTTTGATTCGATATTTTCTAATAAAAAAAGAGCCTTTCGGCTCTTTTAAATGGTGCCGCAACTCGGAATTGAACCAAGGACACAGGGATTTTCAGTCCCTTGCTCTACCAACTGAGCTATTGCGGCTTATTCAGTTTTCATAACCGATATCGGCTACGTTTTTTATTATATGTGCTGAATATTCAAAGTCAATAGGAAGTTTTAAAAATTAAAAAAGTTTTCAGCATGGTAATGCCGACCGACTAAAAGTTACTATCCATTTGACATCAGCCATTTTGAACTGACTAGAATATTAGTTTAACTGAAGCAAAACGCAATATTCTGTTCCTACTTGAATAAAACATTTTAGTCTTATGCTTAGGAGACCCTGAAACGAGTTCAGGGTGACATAGCTCTCTTTGCTCAATTTATCACACGGCGAGCTTACCAAAATTCGCAGGTCAAGGTGACATAGACCTTTTTGAATGGCAAGAGATTCTGAATCAAGTCCAAAATGTGACAATGACTTACGCGCGAAAAAAATGTTTCATTCATATATCATATCAATACAAACGACGGAGCAAACGCTAACGCGTTCGCTCCGTCGTAATACTATATAATTCAGCCTCTACAACTTATGATTGAGGTGCTAGGTACAATGTAACATTTCTACCTTCTAATTGAGGTTTCTTTTCCACTTGTAATGGGTCATTTGCCAAATCGGCAAGGAATCTGTTTGCAAGTTCAAATGCAAGATTTGAGTGCTGCATTTCACGACCTCTCAACATTACAACGATTTTAACCTTGTTACCTTGTGAAATAAATTTTCTAACACTTTTGATTCTAACTTCGTAATCATGAACATCAATTTTATAACGAACTTTTACTTCTTTAATTTCAACTACGTGTTGTTTTTTCTTTGCCTCTTTAGCTTTTTTAGCTAATTCGTATTTATACTTACCATAATCCAAAATCTTTGCTACCGGTGGTGCTTGGTTAGGACTGATTAACACCAAATCCAAATCTGCTTCTTCTGCCATTTGCAAAGCTTTTGAAGTTGGAACAATACCATGATTTGTTCCTTTATCATCAATTAATCTTACTTCTTTTGAACGAATACGTTCATTCATTATTGTTTTATCTCTGTCTCTGGATGACCTATTATCGTTAGCTATGGTTTTATCTCCTATATTTAAGTAATACTACGACTTTATAATACCATGAACAAGAAAAATATGCTATATATTAAGCTTTCTTTGAAATATCGTTTTACGTTAAGAATTGTAACATCTGAAAATTTCACGAGATTAAAGGGTTTTGACCTTGTTTGTAAAAATTCTAATAAACATTTTCTAAAGTTTATTCAAAAACTAACCGATAAATAACTTGTTGAAAGACAAAACAGATTAAGGATATTTACCCGAAGAAAAGTTAAATAAGGAGCATTTAAGTATGGAAAACACACAGGCTGAATCAATTATCGCATCTATGGAAATTTCAAGAGTAGAGACTAAACAAGTTGATATCTCAGAACCTATCCAAAAATTATTCGACGAGTGTTTAAATTTTATTTCAGTAAACGATTTTAATATTTAAACAAAGCCTGAAACAAAAAAATGTACCCACGGATTTTTTATCCGTGGGTTTCTTGTATCTAAATATCCATTATTCCTAGTCTTTTGGTTTTACTATACAGAAATTAACAATTAACCGCTTGTATATATACAGAACGAATAACTTGTAATAAAATAGAGCCTGAGAAGGGAGCAAACATGAAAAAATCATTAGTAACTCTAAGCAGACTGGCGCTAATTGTTTGTATGCTAAACGGAATTGCATTCGCTGATTTCAAGGAACACTATGACCTTGGACAAAGTTATCTGTTGCAATATCAATATTCTGGCGCTATCACTGAATTTAAAAGCGCATTGAGAATAAATTACCTCGACAATTCTGCAAGAATTGGACTTATCAATTCTTACATTTCAAGAGGGGTTGAATATGCAAACAAAGATAAAAACTACGCAAAAGCTGCCGATGATTTCAGAAGTGCTCTTTTTTATCTGACATACTACCCAGGGCAAGGTGCTGTGCAAAATTCAGCATCTAATATTGCACAAGTGCAAAGCAACTTGGATAACTGCTTATCTGCAATAAAATTTGACACGTCTCCGCAAAACAGATACGCAACAGCAAAGAAATTAAGAGCCGAAGGGAACTTCCCTGCTGCAGCATTTGAATTTATCCAATCGCTCGGAAACAGAAGTCTACAAAAAGACAGTTTTGAACAAGTCGGCGATATTATGAAAATTCTAGGCAATGACCCAAAATCTGCCGAATACTACAAAAAAGCAATTTCTGTTGCTCCATCAGATTTAGATTTACGACTTGCGTACGCAAAGATTTTAGACAACATGGGCGCAACTGATGATGCGCTGACTCAATACAGCACGGTTTTATCTAAAACTACAGCTGATGATAAGGAACTTTTATATACATTAGAGAGAACCTTTAGTAAAAAATTACAAGATTCACCAACCAACGCAAACCTCAACGCGAATATGGGTGCAATTTTACAAAAAGAAAATAAATTAGATGAGGCTCTAACTTACTACAAAGAGGCTGAGAAACTCGACCCATCTAATATTAACACCAGAATTAACACAGGTACTCTTTATCAACAAAAAGAGGATTACAGAACTGCAATCAAGGCTTACGAATCAGTATTAATTCTTTATCCTGACAATGTCAATGCGAATTTATACCGCGCACAATGTTATGACAAATTGGGCGAAACAAAAATCGCACAAGAAGGGTTCAAAAAAGTTAAAGCCCTTGACCCAAATAACGAATACTTGAAAGTTCAAATGGTGTCAAATGCAAAAAAAACAATGTCTCCTGAAGAATTTGTATCTTACGTAAACACTGAAATGACAGATATGAACCCTGCAGGAATAATTTACGATTACGCTTTAGAACTCCACAAAAACGGAAAAATTGACAACGCGATTTATATGTATAATGCGGCAATTAAAGCGGACAGCAAAAATCCTGAAATTTATGTAAACTTGGCACTGGCACAAGCTCAAGCCAAGAATTATGATGGAGCTTTAAATACACTAAATTCCGCACAAGCTAAATTCCCAAAAAACACAACCATCACAGACACTTCAAAAAATATCTCTGCAATGAAAACAGATGATACTCTAAATAAAGCGGCAGATGCTTATAATAATAAAGATTACCAAACTGCAATCAACAATTATCTTGCAATTTCGCCTGCCACAACGGATTCAATGCGTGGCGTGGCATCTGCATATTATGAAATGGGCAATTTAGATAAAGCTATTGAATACTATCAAAAAGCATTAGAACTGAAACCGATTGATTCAGATTTGGCTTACTATATCGCTCGTCTGTACGGAGAAAAAGAAGATTATGCAAACGCGAAGCCATACTTGCAAAAAGCTATCGCTTTTAACAAGAATAACACAGATGCGATTGAATACTTAAAATCAATCGAAGAATCAGAGCAAGCCAACAAGTTAAACGATGCGATTGCACTTTACGATGATAGTAAATTTGATGAAAGTTTAGCAAAATTTAACGAAATATTAGCAAAAGACGGACAAAATTCATACGCGCTGTATTATCGTGGTATGATTTATGATACAAAAGAAAAACGCAACGAAGCTATTGCAGATTTGAAAAAAGCGTACAGCTTAAACAAAGATTTCACTATTTGTAACTACCTAATCGCAACAGATTACGATGCATTGGGCAAATACAAAGATGCTTATACATATTACACAACTTATGCAAATTCAAATGTTCAAGATGATGAATATAAGCAATATGCAAAAGCCAGAGCCGAAGAACTAAAACAATATGCAACAAACACAACCACAACAAAAAAATAGAGTCAAAGAACTCATAAAAAGTAAAGTTTCCCTTGCTCCAATGGCAGGGATTACTGACTATGTGTTGCGTTCTTTGGTGCGCAAATATTCACCTGATGCGCTATTAACTACAGAAATGATTAGTTCTGAATTTTTGGCTCAAAATGTTGAAACTGAAATTACCAAACTTGATGAAAATCACCATCCGATTGTTTATCAAATTTGCGGACACAAACCGCATTTGATGAAATATTCGGCTCAATATTTGACTCAATTTGCAGATATGATTGACATAAATATGGGCTGTCCTGTAAATAAAGTTGTGAAGGGACAAGACGGTTCAGCATTGATGCGCAATCCGCGCTTGGCTATGGATTTGGTACAAGCAGTAAAAGAGGGGACAAATAAACCTGTCAGTGTAAAATTTCGCCTTGGCTACACTCAAGATGAAATGAATTTTATAGAATTTGGTCAGCAAATGCAAGAGACAGGAGCGGAATTTATTACAATTCACGGAAGAACGCGCTCTCAGTTTTACGCAGGTCATGCAGATTGGGCAAAAATTCGAGAATTGAAAGAAAATGTTGATATTCCTGTCTTTGCAAACGGTGATATTACATCAATTGAAACTGCCGTTGAATGTCTTGAACAAAGTAAAGCCGACGGTGTTGCAATAGGTAGAGGAGTTCTTGGCGACCCTACTTTGATAAATCGAGTTTCTAAATATTTAACTACAGGAAAATACTTAAACCCTCCGACACTAAATGAAAAACTAGATATGATGAAGGTTCACCTTGATGAAGAAATCAAATTGCGCGGAGAAAATGTTGCAATAAAATTCTTTAGAAAATTTTACCCATATTATATTGCAGGAATAAGAAACGCCTCTAAAATCCGTGGAGTTCTTGTATTAGAAGAAGATTACAACAAGATTTTAGAATATATCGACTATATAAAGAAAGAAAATTCTATTTAAAATTAAAAAGACCCTGCCAAAATTTTCAGCAAGGTCTTTTTTAGTCTTATTAAACACATCCGACTATGCATCAGGATGTTTGTACATGTTTTCAACCAATTTTGAAGAACGATTCCAAATTGCGGTAATAAAATCTTCAAAATTTGTAGCATGTGTTTTTACAACAACCACATCACTTGGAGGAGTCAAAGAAAGTTTTGACGAAACTTTAGCCTTCAAACTCTTTGGAACAATTGTATCAATGTTCAATGATAATTGTTGTCTGCCTTCATGTTTTGAGCTTAAAAATGAGCCTACAGAAACATAAGCCTCATAATCTTTTCCGAAATTTCTAAGAACAGGTGCATCTTTAATACCTGCAAAAACATGCTCAGGAATACTACCTTTTTTAAGTGATGTGAAAGAAGTATTCTGAACTGGGGTTGAGTTAATTTTCTGTATATTCATATTTATATCCTTTCAGATATATATTATATTTAGAAAATTTTTATTGTCTATATATTTTAAGAATATTAACTTGAAATCCATGAAAAAACTGTTATAATATCTTCTATGAGAGTATTTATCATAGTTTTAGCATTATTAACAATCGCGCCTATGGTGTTATCTGAAACTGTGCCTGAAATAAAAAATGTCCAATTAGAAATGAGGGGGTATGATGAAATAACTTTACCCCAAGGGACTTTCATTCCTGTTATAACAACTCAGGAAATATCAACAGAAACATGTCCCGTAGGTTTCAAAGTAAAATTCATTGCAACAAGCGATTTATTCATGTACGAAACAAATATTATCCCGAGAAACACTGAATTTTACGGATACATCGAAAAAATTAATGAACCTATAATAGGAACAAATGCGTCTATGAAAATTAAAATCACAAAGATTTTAATGCCAGACGGTTTTGAAATTCCGGTAAAAGGTTACCTTTACACGTCAAATGACAATATAATCGGCGGAGAACTTACGCCACCTGCCGAATGGGTAAAAATGCCTCATTACCAAAGCAAATATCAAGGAATTTCTTGGAACCACAGAGCAGCAACTTTGCAAATCCGCCCGGGGGGCAAACGTTGTATGGGTACACATACAAAAATCCCTGCAGGCGACCAACAAATAATAATATTAACTGCACCAACTCCAATAACCCACACTTTGACCGACTAGGTTAGATTTATTAATAAATTGACAAAATGAATGTATAATGTACAATATATTAATAAAAATGTTTTAGGGAGGGGATAGAAATGAAGAAACTTCTAATATTAACCGCATTATTATTGAGTGCAGGAAGTGTTTATGCTGCACAAAATTTCAGCTATGAACAACAAAACACGGCTCCTTCTTATAGTAATAACGTACAAGAGAACTTTAAACTTAATAATACAACATTAAAAGGCAGTGTTGTAACAGTTCCTGCAGGACAAACATTTAGAGCAGTTGTAACCACACCTGTGAGCTCAGAAACTGCAGCAACAGGCCAAACGGTTACTATGGTTTTAGGTTCAGGATTTTATTATAACCAAAAACTTGTAGCACCTGCAGGCAGTACGGTTACAGGTACTGTAATTGATGTTTCAAAAGCAAAACACGGAAGTCTTAACGGTAAACTTACTCTAAGGTTTACTCAAATAATTACACCTACAGGACAAAATGTTCCAATTTCAGCCGTTATCAAAACTGACGATAACACAGGAACACTTGTTGGCGGAACAGCTTTTGACGTAACCAAAGAATACGCAAAAGATTTAACTATCGGAGCAGGTGCAGGCGCACTAACAGGCGTAATCGTATCTCCACTTGCTGGTGGAAGTCTTGGCAGAGGTACAGCTTTGGCAACAGCAGTTGGTGCAGGCGGAGGACTTGTAAAATCTATTTGGGATAAAGGGGAAGATGTTTCAATTCCTGCTAATGCAGCCATTGAGTTAATCTTGACTCAGCCGATTACAGTCAATCCGACTAGCCTTGAGAATAACTCTTTTGGGCAATAATATTATTAATAATTTAAAATAAAATCATTAACAAATAAGAGAATATTTGTTGTTAGGGAATAAAATGTCAATACTAGGGAAATATACAGAAAATTCAAATAACAGAACGGAATATCAAAAACCGTCAAAAAATTTAGACTATCGCATGCCTGCGGTAACAAGAGAAGATACTGAGTCCATCTCACTAAAGAAAGGGATTACCATCTCTGCAATAATTCACCCTGTGACAATTTTTGTCTTTTGGGTAGTTCTTGCTATTTTAGCAATTTTCGGTATCCATTTGGCATTATTTGAAAAACCGAAACCAAAAGTTAATGACATTGAATTTGTTCTTGTAGATAAAGAACAAACTCCAAAGAATAAAAATACAAAATTCAGAGCAGACAGAAATTCAAGAACAGGTGGCATAAATGACCCTAAGAAACCGGTTTCAATGCCTTCATCTAAACCTGCAGCAAAACCATCACCTGCATCATCTTCTCCTGCACCTGCTCCAGCTCCTAAAAAGCAATCACTTTTAAACAAAATAACACATAGTGTTGCACCTTCTACACCTAAGAAGAGTCCATCAAAGGCTACAACAACACAGAAAAATGTTACACCATCACCTACGGTTCAGCAAGCTGTTCCAAAACCACAAGCTGCTAAACCTCAACCACCTACAGCAAGACCGTCTGTCAGACCACCAATGACTCCAAAAGCGGTACAAAGACCTTCAAATTCACCATTCAAGGTTCCTGTACCTGCAGGTGGGACAAAAGCAGGTCAATACGCAACAGGTCCAATCAGCGGTTCAGGTTCATCTAAAAACGGCGGCTCAAGAGGTTCAGGAACATATTCTCCTAATCCATCTTTAGCACCTGTCGGCTCAGGTTCTGGCTCAAGAACAGGAAGTGGCACAGGTACCGGAACAGGTAGAGGAGGAACCGGCACCGGTTCAGGATATGGTCACGGTTCAGGTTCTGGTGGTGGCAACCCAGGAGGCGGCGGTGGCAGACCGGGAATTGATGCTATCAGAGAACCGGATTTTGGTCCATACATGAGAGAACTTCAAAGAAGAATCAAAATGAACTGGGATCCACCAAAAGGAAACGAAAGTAAAAGGGTTGTCTTGTTATTCAAGATTGCAAAAGACGGAAGATTATTATCATGCAGTGTATTTAAGTCTTCAGGATTACAAAATGCTGATAATGCCGCACTAAACGCAGTAAAATTAGCGGCACCGTTCAGACCGCTTCCGCCTGAATACAAGAAATCCAGCATCGACGTACAATTCACATTTGATTACAACGTATTTGGTGCTACAAAATATTAATCACAAAAGTTATTACAAGAAATGAGGATAAAAAATTATGGAATTATTGTTAGAGTCAATTAAAATGGACTGGCCGGTACTATTACCAATCTTTGTATGTTCAATTTTGGTACTTGGTGTAGTTATCAGCAAATGGTCATTCTATCAAAAGAACCAACGTGACATCGCTGTATATATGAGAGAATTGAATAAAGATTTGTCTAAAAATGACTTATCAGCAGCTCAAAACACAGCTATCAGATGCGGTGGCGTTATCGGTGAAGTTATCGAAGAGGCTGTTAGAATCTTTTCTGAACAAAGAGGCGGATTCTCTAGGTCATTTGATATTTCAGCAGCTTTGGCTACAAGAAAATTAGAGAGCCATTTAACAATCTTAGGTACAATCGGTGGTGTTGCTCCGTTCCTAGGTTTGTTTGGTACAGTTGTAAGAATTCTTTTAACATTCAACATTTTGGCTGATTCAGGAAACCAAGCAGCAACAGTTGCATCAGGTATCGGTTCTGCATTGATTGCTACAGCTTTCGGTCTTGGTGTTGCGATTGTTGCAGTTATTTTCTTCAACTCTTTCCAATCTATCGTAAAACACTATGAAGATGATTTCCAACTTATCAAATTGTTATTCTTGAGCTTTGTTGATGCTGAAGAAGCTAACGAAACAAAATATTCATCTTCAAGAGTAAATCTATAATTCGCAGGTAAATAAAATGTCATTTTCATCAAAGAAAAAACAAAAATTATTCACAGAAATCAATATCACACCATTAACAGATATTTTCTTGGTACTGTTAATCATTATGATGGTAGTAGCTCCGTCTTTCCAATCTATGGACAATGCGGTTGACGTACCGGAAGTAAATAACGGTATAAATATTGAAAATTCAAAAGTTACCGTATCTATCACAAAAGACGGTGCGATGTATGTAAATGGAGAAAATGTAAAACCTTCTCAATTGACAGATAAATTACTTGCTGCAAAAACTGATGATGAAAAATCTGAAGTTGTTGTAAAAGCGGATAAGTCAATCAAAAGTTCAACAATTATGGACGTTATGAACGCAGCACAAAATGCTGAATACAAAAAACTGATTGTTGCAGGCGAACCGCTAAATAAAAAAGAGCAAAAAGACTTAGAAAAGGCAAAAAATGTAAGTATTCCAGAGGATGAGGAATAATGAGAGAAACTTTTAACGAAATTAATATTACACCATTAACAGATATTTTCTTGGTACTGTTAATCATTATGATGGTAATTGCGCCATTATTAGATAAACAAGGTATCAGTCTTACTGTACCGGAAAATGTTGAGCAATCAAAAATTGACAAAGAACCTCAAATTTTGACAGTTGTGGTTACTCAAAACAATAAATATTTAATCCATAATGAAGAAGTTTCGCCTGACAGACTTGGAACCGTATTAAGTCAAGAAATCAAGACTTATCCTGACGGACTACTTATTCAAGCTGACGGAAACTCAACTCATGAGGCAGTTGTAAGATTGATGGACAAGGCAAGATACGCAGGAGTAAAAGCAATATCCTTAGACCAGATATAAGGACAACAAAACAAATGGATTGCCACAGTCGTGCTAAAGCACTCCTTCGCAATGACGTTACGAAAAGATTAGGAGTAGCGAAAGCGAAGCAATCCAACTTTTTGAATTAACCTTCAACAAGCTCTCCAAAAATAATTCCATCTTTATACTCAACAAGTTTTACTTGTTGTAAGGTATTAAATAAATCATTTCTATCAGAAACTATCTGCACTGTCAGGTAGTTTCTTGTTATACCTTTCAAATTTCCGGAATGTTTATCAGGATGCTTTTCTATCAAGACTTCACAAACCCTGCCAAGATTTTTATTTATAAATTCGTTCAATTTTTGTTTTGAAATTTCTTTTATAATTGTTGCACGCTTATTTTTCACATCATCAGAATTTTGGTTAGGCATAGACTCTCCAACAGTTCCTTTTCTGATTGAGTATGGGAAAGTATGAATTTGAGTTAATCCGGATTTTGCCAAATTTTCTCTTGTGATTTCAAAATCTTCATCGGTTTCACCTGCAAATCCTACAATAATATCACTACCTAAAAACGGTAAATCAAACATCGCATTAATTTTGTCAATTTGTGCCAAATAATCTTCAGTCTTGTAAAAACGATTCATTGAGCGCAAAGTTTTGTCATTTGCTGATTGCAACGACAAATGAAAATGCGGACAGAATTTATCTGATTTAGACAAAAAATCTAACAATTCATCGGTTATTTCAGTAGGATTAAGCGACCCCAATCTATAGCGTTCAATCCTAGTCTTTGATTCAATTTCTTTTAACAAATCCAATAAAGACAGCCCAAACTCTTTGCCCCACTGACCTATATGGATTCCTGTGAGCATTACCTCTTTAAACCCATGTTTTGAAAAATTGTTAATCTGCTCTACTATAAAATCAGAATCTGCACTACGACTTTTTCCACGAGCTTTCCAAATAATACAATATGT
Organism: Cyanobacteria bacterium UBA4641; assembly: GCA_002405805.1. Taxonomy (GTDB): domain Bacteria; phylum Cyanobacteriota; class Vampirovibrionia; order Gastranaerophilales; family Gastranaerophilaceae; genus Zag111. Next base: position 50,700 of record DHMN01000051.1, read on the forward strand.
ACAACGATTGTCACACCCGTCTTGGATTTTCAGGCTTGCTCGAGTTTTAGTGGTATCAATAAGTTCAACTTTGTTAAATTCTGCTAAATTCAAGATATCTTTAGCTAAAAATTTTGTATCCGAATTGATTATGTCATACAAATGCAATTTTTCGTCATTTCCGACAACATAGTCAATAAAATCGTTTTTCAATAACTCTTCTTTTTCGATTTGAGCCATACAACCTGTTGCAATTGTAACAACATCAGGATTTTTATGTTTTGCAGCTCTTAGCAAATACATTGCCTCGTTATCACTCTTATGCGTAACTGAGCACGAATTTAGGATATAAAAATCTGCATCTTTTACATCTTTTACTTTTTCTAAACCGTTTTTTATTAAATCTTCTTCAATAATTGCGCTTTCAAATTGGTTAGCTTTACAGCCCATTGTATGGATATTAAATTTCTTCATTTCTTTATAGTATAAAAAAGATGTGCGATTGTAAATATTTATGTACTTATATTATGAAAATAGCAAAAAATTTTACTTTGCGGTTTAATATAGATATAATATAGTGCGAAAGGTTAAGGTGTGTGTATGCAAGTAAATTCAATTTCTGCAAATGTTAATTCAAAAGCATCATTTGGACATAGAGATGCGGATGTTCAAAGAGCAATTTTAGAAGGTCTTGCAAACGCAGACGATAGAGAATTAAGACATGTTGCAGCTAAAAATGCAGCAAAAACAACAAATGATAAAATGCATCGTCGAATGGATAGAGCGCTTTGGTACAGTCTACCATTAGTAGCAGGTGTTGCAGCAGTTGTTCAAAATCCATCAAAAGCAGTTGGCAAACTATCTTCAAGAGTAAGATTAGGCAACTTGGCAACATTTGCAGCAACAGCATTAAGTTGGGCTGGAACATTTGCCATTATTGACGGCGTATTTGGCGGAGCAAGATTACTTGAAAAATCAAGTCAAAAAGTTAGAGATTTCAACGCTGAACATCCAATGACAGCTACATTTGCAACAATCGGTGCAGGTATCGGAGCATTGATGTTAGGTCGTAAAGGTTTAACAAAAATCTTAGCTAAAGGTGGAGACAAACCATTGAGTTTTGCAACCAAGAAAGTCTTTGCTAAATTGAACAAAGCATTGAACGGTTCTAAAATCATTAATGGCGCAGAAAAAATATTGGCTAAAGCTCCTAATTGGGCGAAAAACTTCACTAAAGGCGTAATTTCTTGGAGTCCGATGTTACTTGTCGGCACAAGTATTGCTCACTCTTTCAACCATTCAAGAGTAAAAACAGCTGAAACTGTTAAAAATTATACTCAATTGAAAGATGCGCAAGAACAAGCAATAGGTGTCTTAGCTGCAATGGATGCAAATAAAGATATCCCTGACGGAGCTATTGTTTAGACAAAGTGAAAATTCTCAGTGTGAGTGGAGTTCACTCACGCAGTCCACAATGGGATTAAGAGAATTAGCTTAATAAAAATTTAAAAAGTATGTCAAATTTCCAAATTGGCATACTTTTTATTTTATAATAAAGTCATGAAGGTAGTTATTGTTGGAAAAGGGTTAATGCTTGCAAATTTGGTTCTCGGAGCACTTGATGCTGGAGCCGAAATTGTTGGTGTATTGAGATATGAACAAACATCTGAAAATCAGTTCAAATTATTTTTCAAAGATGTTTTTAATCCTGACCCTGAAGTTACTCTGTTAAAACAATTAAAAATTAACCAAATCAGAATGAAAAGTGTCAATTGCAAAGACTTTCGCAAACTTTTAATAAGCAAAAATGTCGATATTATATTTGTTGGAACATGGAAAGAGAGAATAAAAAAAGAGACTTTCAACATTCCAAAAATCGGCACAATCAATGCTCATCCTTCACTTTTGCCAAAATATCGAGGACCAAATCCTTATTTGCAAACAATTTTGCATGGTGAAAAATACTCAGGAGTGACCCTGCATTTGGTTGATGAACATTACGACAGCGGAGCAATTTTAGCTCAAGAAAAAATAGAGATTTTAGACTCAGACACATCAAAAGAACTTCGCGAAAAATCAGTGCGAGTAGCAAGAAAACTTGTCGCAGAACTAATTACGGATTTGAATGAAAAAATAATCACACCAATTACTCAAGTTGAGAAAAACGCGTCTTATTTCCCTAATATTTCAGGCGAAGAAAGAATGATTGATTTTTCGTTCCAAACAGCACTTGAAATCACAAGGACAGCACGCGCGCTACATCCATTTTTGCCTTGTTATATCACACATAACGAGAACTTTTTTATAATCGACCCATATTCTATGCAAATTTTGCAAGAAACATTTGAAGATTGCGGCGCCGGTAAAATTATCGCAAAAAATTCTGACAAAAAGTCATTAACCATTGTTTGCAAAGACAAAAAGGCTATCCGATTCAACAATTTGAAGTTGTATAAATCAGAGCTCCTAACCAAAAAGTACATTGAAACAAAAATTTTGCCTACTTCTTAGCTATTGTATTTCTATCAAGCATTACCATCAAAATTGAAATATCTGCAGGTTTTACGCCACCGATACGCGCAGCCTGCGCCAAAGTTTTCGGTTGAATTTTTGCAAGTTTTTCTTTTGTCTCAGATGAAATATGTTCAATTTTTGAATAATCAATATTTTCAGGGATTTTGAATTTTTCAAGTTTACCAACTTGGTCAACCTGTTCTTCCTGACGTTTGATATACCCATCATATTTCACGATGACTTCGATTTGCTCATAAACATCTTTCGGAACATTTAATTCTTTTGTATGGGCATCCAATTCTTGAAGAACTTTGTAGGTAATATTTGGACGTTTCAACAATTCCGCAGCTCGAATACCTCTATCTATATGTTCTTCATATTTAGCCAAAATTTCATTAACTTCTTCTGTCGGTGAAATTTTTACACCTTCAAGACGTTCTTTCTCAACCTTGATGAGTTCTTGTTTATTATTAAATCTCTCAAACTGAGTATCGTCAATCAAACCGATTTTATGTCCGATTGCTGTCAAACGTTCATCGGCATTATCTTGTCTTAACAACAAGCGATACTCAGAACGTGAAGTCAACATTCTATATGGGTCTTGAATATCTTTTGTAACCAAATCATCAATCAAAGTACCAGTATATGATGAACTTCTCGAAAGTTCCAACATTTCAGAACCGTTCACATAATTAAATGCGTTGATACCGGCAATCAAACCTTGCGCCGCAGCCTCTTCATAACCGCTTGTACCATTGATTTGACCTCCAAAGAACAAACCTTTTATCTTTTTAGACATCAATGAATGAGTGGTTTGGACAGCCGGAACATAGTCATATTCTACAGCATAAGCAGGTTTTATGATATGCGCATTTTCAAGCCCAGGAAGTGAGCGAATCATCCTAACCTGAACATCTGCCGGCAAACTTGTTGAAAAACCTTGGATATAGGTTTCATAAGTACCTAACCCTTCCGGTTCAATAAAGATATGGTGAGAAGGATTTGAGGCAAATCTTACAATTTTGTCTTCAATAGACGGACAATATCTTGGACCAACACCATGAATCAGCCCTTGGAACATTGGAGATTTGTCCAAATTTGCACGAATGATTTCGTGAGTTTCTTCAGTTGTTCTTGTTAAATAACAAGGGTAAGTCTTTCTAATCGGACGATTTGGCTTGAATGAGAAAAAGCTTAGCTCCTCATCCCCAGGTTGAATAGTCATTTTTGAATAATCAATTGTACGTTTATCAACACGCGCAGGAGTCCCTGTTTTTAACTTCTTCGTTTCTATGCCTAATTTATGCAACGAATCAGACAAACCGATTGCAGCTTTTTCACCTAATCTGCCTGCGCTATATGAGCGCAAACCAACAAAAATTCTACCTTCAAGCGAAGTGCCTGTTGTCAAAACAACAGCCTTTGTAGTGTATTCAATACCGAATTCATCTACTGCACCGACAATTTTGCCGTTTTCAGCCTTTAATTCAGTTATACAGCATTGCTTTAAGTAAATATTTTCATTACTTTCAATCAAATTGCGCATAAATCTAGTATACTCTGCCTTGTCAGACTGAGCGCGCAAAGCTCTAACAGCAGGTCCTTTTGAAGAATTTAGAACCTTCATCTGCAAATACGTTGCATCGGTAACTTCGCCCATCACGCCGCCTAGGGCATCAATTTCTCTAACTAAAGTAGATTTTGCAGGTCCGCCCACAGCAGGGTTACAAGGTTGTAAGGCAATGTTATCTACATTAAGTGTACAAAGTAACACTTTCATTCCGAGTCGTGCACAAGATAGCGCTGCCTCGCAACCTGCGTGACCTGCGCCTACCACGATTATGTCAAATTTGTTTTTTAAGTAATCCATACGTTTATTATAGAGCAAACAAATTTTCGCTGCTCCATTTTTAGTGTTTTTTGTTAAATTTTAGTAAATTTTTGCACAACAAACTATCCGTTTACTTAATAAACGTACTTTTAACACTAAAAACAAATTAAACACACACTGATGCCAAAAATAAAATTTGCAGATTTTACCGTTAGGATTAAGCTCTATTGATTAAATAATAAACTTATCCTTCAGCAGTTAATTCTTCCCAAATGCTTGGAACAACAATTAATGCTGTGTACACAATAAAACCGAATAGGATTAGATTAATAGCCATGATAACCTCCTTTGGTTACATATATATTAATCCCATTTTTTGATGTAAAATAACAATTAATAGTATAAACAGTTGAAATATTTACAAAACTTAATACAAATTATTGATATGAAAAATTTTACTCAAAAGGACATAAAATCACTATTTTCAGGACTTTGCTGTTCGCGTTGCAAAAATGAATTTTCAAAAAATTCTATAAAAATTTTGGAAAGGGATTGCGATATTTTGCTCTGTAGTTTATCATGCGAAAAATGTGGAAAAGATTTTGGTGAAGTTGTATTTAATTTTAACCGCAAAGCTACTTCACATACCCCACTTGAAATAATCGAAGGCCCTCCACCAATTTCTTATGATGATGTAATTGATGCGCATAGATTTATTAGAAAGAAATTGAAATAAAGAATTTCGCACTGGTTAAAGTTTAAACAGCAAAAAACACTCTGAAAAATCAGAGTGTTTTTGTATCTGTATCTATTGATATCAATTAGTTATTAGCTTTTGGAGTTACTGTACTTTTGATATGCAATTCTCTCAATTGTTGCAATGATGCAACCCCCGGAGCATCACTCATCAAATCTTTAGCGCCTGCATTTTTAGGGAATGCAATAACGTCACGAATTGAATCAGTTCTAGCCAAAAGTGCAACAAGTCTATCCAAACCGATAGCCAAACCTGCATGAGGTGGAGTACCGTATTGCAAAGCATTAACCATGAATCCGAATTTTTCTGTAGCCTCTTCTTCTGTCAAACCTAATGCTTTGAAGATTTTCTTTTGAACTTCTGATGAGTGAATTCTCACAGAACCACCGCCTAATTCAGTACCGTTGTATACGATATCATAAGCGATTGATTTAACATTGCCCAAGTCACCTGAATCCAATTTGTCCAAATCTTCTAGGTTTGGAGATGTGAATGGGTGGTGCATTGCCATAAATCTGCCTTCTTCATCACTCCATTCAAACATTGGAAAGTCAACAACCCATAACAAGTTGTGTTTAGATTCATCAATCAAATTCAAAGATTTACCGAAATGTAATCTCAATCTGCCCATAATATCATAAACTGCTTTTGGTTTATCCGCTACGAAGAAAATGATATCTCCGGCTTGAGCGCCTGCTCTTTCTTGAATTTGTTTTGCTTGTTCTTCTGTAACGAATTTCAATACAGGAGATTTTGCTGTACCGTCTTCGTTATAAATGATATTAGCCAAAGCCTTTGCACCAAATGATACAGCCAATTTAGTAATATCATCAATTTCTTTTCTTGAATATTTAGCACCACCCGGAATTCTGATACCACGAACGATACCACCATTTGCCAAAGTGTTTTTAACAATGTTAAATTCAGATTTCATAATGATATCACCGATATCAAACAATTCTAAACCGAATCTTGTATCCGGTTTATCTGAACCGAATCTGTCCATTGCCTCTTGCCATGGCATTTGAATAAACGGAGGTTTGATATCAACACCTGCAGCCTTGAAAGCATCTACAATCAAGCCTTCTACAACCTTGATAACATCTTGTTGTTCAACAAAAGACATTTCCATATCAACTTGAGTAAATTCAGGTTGTCTGTCAGCTCTCAAATCTTCATCTCTGAAACATTTTGCGATTTGGTAATATCTTTCAATACCGCCAACCATCAACAATTGTTTGAAAATTTGTGGAGATTGAGGAAGTGCATAGAACTTACCTTCTTGAACACGAGATGGAACCAAGTAATCTCTGGCACCTTCAGGAGTAGTTTTAATCAAGATTGGAGTTTCAACTTCCAAGAAATCTAATTTATTCAAATAATTTCTGATAGCTTGAACAATATTGTGACGCATAACAAGTTTTGACAACATTGGTTCACGTCTCAAATCCAAGTATCTGTATTTCAATCTGATATCTTCTGATACGTTTTCATCATCCAAAACAAAAGGTAAAACCTTTGATTCTGAAAGGATTTCAATTGTTTCAGGATACATTTCAACTTGACCTGTAGGATATTTTTCATTATATGTTTCTTCAGGTCTTTTTGAAACTTTTCCGCTAACTTTGATAACGTATTCAGTTTTTACATGCTCTAAAACTTTATGAATTTGTGGGTTAATTTGCGGATTAGCTACAATTTGGAAAAATCCGCTTCTGTCTCTCAATTCAACAAACAAAATACCGCCCAAGTCTCTAATACAAGAAACCCAGCCTGACAAGGTAACGGTTTCATCGATGTTTGCCAAGTTAAGTTTTCCACACTCGTGGTCTTTAAACTTTGTTTTAATCATCTCTTATCTTCCTTTTTCGTCTATTTATATTGCAACTACAATACTAACAAAAACACAAAAAAAAGGCTACAATATGTAACATTTGTAATCTTTTCTTGATTTTCTAATGTTCTTCAATAATTTGGCAAGAGTGTACAATGTCCAAGTTTATATTGTAACAAGGAACATGTTCAGGTTGATATTCTACCCTTGCTCTATTAGAAATTATACAATCGAAAATTTGTATAAATTTATTTCCGCAATTCAATGCATAGAATAATAAATTTTCATTTGTAGGATTTTCAACAACTGAAGGAATTGGCAAGTATAATTTGCCTGTAATTAAATATTCTTCGGTTGTTAATAAAAGTTTTACGTATTCAGAACTTGTCTGAACTGTTGAATTAGTTACATTTGTTGTCTTTTTCATACTTTCACCTCGTTCAAGCTATTATTCTAGCACGATTTTTGCAAATAGACAAGTAATTTATTTTCTAGTAAAATTTAGGTATGATTACATTTGATGTTTTGACACTAAAAGCCTTTATAAATGAGCAAAAAGTTTTTTTTAACGGCGCAAGAATAAGCAAAATTCAGCAACCGACAAGGCGCGAATTTATTCTAACCCTGCGCAACAATGGAGAAACCAGACCTTTTTATATTAATATATCTCCGGAATTTTACCATATTTGCTTTATGAGTAAAGAAAACGCTCAAAAAAGACTTCTTGAAATTCCGCAAAAACCTCCGATGTTTTGCATGCTTTTGAGAAAATATTTAGAAAACTCTCGAATTGCAAAAATCAATCAACCTGAAAACGAGCGAATCCTTGAAATATTCATTGAAACATACAATGAACTTGGAGATTCGATATATTTTTGCTTAGCAATTGAACTTATGGGAAAATATTCAAATGTAATTTTGTATAATGCAGATACTGACGTAATTATAGGTTGTGCCCATAATGTCGGAGCAGAAAAAAGCCGAGAACGAGAAATCTTTGGCGGAATACCATATATTTATCCGCCAAAGCAATCGAAAGCAGATATTTTAAGCTACAACGGTGAAATCGATTATGACAAATTATCAGAAAATTTCCACATGTTTTCAAATTATTTTGGAAATTTGTGCAAAGGAAAAAGCTTGCAAACCTTAAAAAGTTTTATAAATTTAGAAAATTTATCACCTTGCATTTCAAACGAGTTCAAATCTTACAGTTTGTTTTCCGAACTTTTGCCAAACTCAACAAAATTTGATTCTGTTAATGAAATGATTGATGAATATTACGCACACTATATTGCAGAGAACAAATTTAAAACACTGAAATCACAATATAAAACAATCACAAAACAAAAATTAAAAAAAGCCGACAAATCCCTAAAACAAATGGAATACAAAATTTTATCAGATTCTGATAGCGACAAATACAGACTCTGGGGCGATTTGTTGATGGCTAACCTTTATAATTTAAAAGATTTTTCAAAACTCGCAGAAGTTTATGATTATGAAAACAATAAAGAGATAAAAATTAAACTTGATGATGCAAAATCAATTAAAGAAAATGCAAATAAATTTTATAAACTTTATACCAAAGCGAAAACCGCAAAACAAAAGTTAAATGAACTAATTGAAAATTTAGCGGAAGAAAAATTAAACTTGGAACAAATAATGTATTCAATAGAAACCGCTGAAAATATTGATGATTTGATTGAAATTTCACCTGAAATAATTGGACAAAAACAAGATATTAAAAAAGCTAAAAACAAAAAAGAGAAAAAGACTATCGAAATTTCATCTATTGAAACCGAAGACGGTTCAAGAATTTATATCGGTAAAAACAATAAACAAAATGATTACATTGTTTCAAAGTTGTCTAATGATGAAGACTTGTGGTTCCATGTTCATAATTGCGCAGGTTCTCACATTTTGTTAAAATCTCAAAATATAACAGATGAATTGATTTTTAAATGCGCACAACTTGCAAAACAATATTCAACCGCAAAAGAGTCAACAAAAGCCGGTGTAATTTACACCAAACGCAAATATTTAAGGAAACCTCCGGCGGCTGCTCTTGGTTATGTTACTTACAAAAACGAAAAAGAAATTATCGTATAAAAACGGAAAAAGGGAAATATGCCACATTTTTTTATTAATTCAAATCAAATAGAAAACAACGAAATAACAATTTCTGATAAAGAAAATTATCAACATATAGCGCGCTCACTACGTTCGCGCGCCGGCGAAAAACTCCTCTTGATTGATGAAAAACAAATCCAATACGAAACAACAATTATGTCAATTTCAGGTTCTGAAATAGTTGCAGAAATAAATAAATCTTACCCATCAAAAAGATTTTTGGATTTTGAACTTGATTTGGCACAAAGTCCACTCCGCTCAGATGCTCAAGGGACAATTATAGAAAAAGCCACAGAACTTGGTGTTAGCACAGTTTTACCGATAATGACGGATAATTGTTCGGTCAATAAACCTGTTATAGAAAAGAAAATTCCAAAGTGGCAAAAAATCATGCACGAATCTTCTAAACAATGCGAAAGAGCAATTGAACCTGAGTGCTATACTCTATCAACCCTTGATGCTATTCTAAAAGAACAGAATTTTGATAAAGTAATCGTATTTTGTGAGCGAATTGCAACGAAAACAATTCGAGATTCGTTTAAATCTAAACCTATAAATAAGGGGGACAGAGTCCTTGTTGTAATCGGACCGGAAGGCGGATTTTCTCAAAAGGAATTTGACTATTTTGAGGCTCAAAATTTAGAAATGCTAACTTTAGGCGACTTGATTTTAAGAGCAGAAACCGCAGTAATTGTGGCACTGGGAAATATTATCTATGAATATTCAAACTTTAACAAATAAAATTCAAAATGACCCGATATTAAATAATCTTGCCAGTTTTTTTGACAACGAAATTTATGTTGTTGGCGGAACTGTCAGGGATTTTTTGATGGGCAAAAATTCTTACGATAGAGATTTGATAGTTGTTGATGAGGATGCAAAAAGTTTTTCTCAAAAAGTTGCAGAATTTTTAGACGGCGTTTTTATTCCGCTTGATGAAGAAAACAAAATATATAGAATAGTTTTGAAAGATAAAAAGAATTTTCTTGATATTACAAACCCAATCGGCGGAAGTTTGGAAGAAGATATTTTGCGCCGTGATATCACAATTAATGCAATTGCCGCAAATATCAAAACAGGAGGAATTCCAAGTTTTTGCGAATTTGGAATACGAGATATCCAAAATAAAATAATCCAAGGCATAAGAGAAGAAAATTTCACGGACGACCCATTAAGGCTACTTCGAGTTTTCAGATTCTATGCAATTTTAGGTTTTGAGATTTCGCCTGAATTACTTAATATAGTAAAAACTCATGCCGGACTAATCAACAAACCTGCAAAGGAGCGCATTGAATACGAATTAATGAAACTTTTTGACGGAAAATTCGCAGCACAGGCTCTATTAAAAATGGATGAATCAGGAATACTGGAAGAAATTTTTCCATTTGTAAAAGAGTTAAAACAAGTTCCGCCAAATCTTCACCACCATTTAGATTTGTTCCACCACAGTATTGAAACAGTTAATCAAGTTCAAAAGTTCTATGAAACATCCTCAAAAGAAGTTCAAGAGCATCTTGAAAGAGTCGATTTTGGAGGTTTTTCAAGACTTGCGCACCTAAAATTAGCTGCATTTATGCATGATATAGGGAAATTTTCTACTTGGACAATTGAGCCTGACACCGGACGTCATAGGTTTATCAAACACGAAGATGTCGGCGCAAAACTTGCCGTACCTATATTAAAGAAAATGTGCTTTTCTAATAAACAAATTGATTATATTTCATACATTATAAAAAAACACATGTACCCAACAGCCGTTGTTTCAGCTCCTGAATTGAGCGACAAGGTAATGATGCGCTATGTCAGAAAATCAGAAGACAACGCCATTGATACAATAATTATCGCAAAAGCCGACAGAGTTTCAGCTCAAGGTACTGAGATAACAAAAGAAATTGTCGAAGAAAATCTGACATTACTGGATAAACTTCTGCAATTTTATTTGGACTCAAAAGAAACTTTGGCACCATTGCCTAAACTTCTTGACGGCAAAGAGGTTATGGCAATTCTAAATATCAAGCCGTCTCCACTATTGGGCAAAATTCTAAACGAACTGCATGAGGCTCAAATTTCAGGTGATATATTAACCAAAGATGATGCGGTAAGATTTATTAAGAGTATACCCATAGACTCAAATTTATGCTAAAATAAACCTGTAAAATGTTGAGGTAGGGATATGAATAAAAATAAAAAAGTTTGGATTACTATTGGTTCAACCTTGTTGGGCTTGTATATATTATTTTTGATTTCTCCGCTTGTATTATCACCGATTATAGATTCTCACAGCGGTCAAATTGAAGACACTTTGAAAAAATCAACAGGATTTGATGTCAAACTTGATAAAATTTCAGTTAAAACATCGTGGAATTTGGCTGTCGGATTAAAAGCAAAAGACATTGAATTTGCAATACCATCATCAGAGACACCGTTTTTCAAAGCTCAAAACGCAGGGGCAGAATTAAAACTCCTACCGCTAATTGCTAAAAAAGTTCAACTTAACAACATTTTTGCTCAAAATTTAGACAGTGAACTCGTTGTAAAAAAAGACGGCTCATTGCAAATTCTTGACTACTTACCTCAAAATGAAGACGAATCAAATACCAAGATGAACGGATTACCGCTTGATTTAAAACTCTCAAACAAATTGCCTGATGTAAAAGTCAAGAACTACAAAGTTACTTTTGCTGATGCGATGAGTGAAAAAACGTATTATGCGGAAGGTTCAGATTTACATGTCACAGATTTCATTTTAGATAAAAATATAAAAGTTAAAACCAAAGGTAAAATTGTATTTGATAATACGGTTATCTCAAACTATAACATAAAAGTTGCAAACAAAATTATGCCGAATTTGCAACTGGATGATATAGTTTTCCCTAAAGACATTGTTGTAGATAGCGACAAAACCGAAGAAACAGCGAAAACTCAAACCGCTCAACCTATAATGCTCAACATTATAGATACATTTGACTCTATTAATAAAAATAAATTTAGTGCAGATTTAACAACCGATATTAAAACTTCAGGGACATTAAAAAATCCTCAAGTTAAAGGTTTATTAAATATTGATGCTCTATCTGTTGCGGTGAATAACCAAAAACTTCCTGAAAGTTATATTCACTTGAACTTTAAAGGGCACAAAACAGACATAGATTCTTCGTTTTTCTCATCTAATGACCAAGACGAAAACACTCAAGTCATAGGGAATATCAAAGGTGGCAAAAAGCCGTCTATTGATTTGACATTACGTTCTAACGCAAAATTCAACAACTTGATAAGATTATGTGACAGTATAGCTCAATCATTTGGCAATGATGATTTGAAAACATTAAAAGCCACAGGCGGAATTGATGCAGATTTTAATATCAATTCTGACCTCAAAAAAGTAACTTCAACAGGTTATTTAAAAGTCTTGCCATCAACTTTGTCTTACGGATTGTATAACGTAGTAATCAACGATATCACAGCAGATATTGATATGATGAACAATAATATCAATATTAAAAAAGCAGGATTTTCAATCAAAGGACATCCGCTAAAACTTGCAGGAACTATCGCAAATGATTCCTCTACAGATTTAAAACTTACCGCAGACAAATTATCACTCAAAGGTTTACTTGCCGCTTTTGGTCAAGTTGCACTGCTTAAACAAAACGATATCAATGGCGGACTTGTTTCACTTAACGCAAAATTCCAAGGTAAATTAAAAAGCATAAAACCTGAAATAATATCAAATATTGAAGGGGTGAATATTTATAATAAAGACTCTAAAATTAAACTAACCCTAGCAAATGCATTAATTAAAATCTTGTATAACGGAAAAACAGCAACAGGCAATGTTGATGTGACATCCCTTGCATTGACTCACCCTTCAGCAGTTGTATCTGTTCCTAAAACAAAGATTTTAATTGATGAAAAAAATATCAATATTAAAAATTCTTACCTAATGTTGAACAATTCAAGAATCGACATAAATGGTGCGGTTAAAGAATACCTGACAGACAGATTAACAGCTGATATCACCGCAAACGGAAAAATCAACAGCGCAGATATTGTAGCACTGTTACCAAAAGAATTTAAACAATTTGTGTCTTATAAAGGTCAAATACCTTTAAACGTAGCTATTTCAGGAAGTTCAAAAGTTCAAAATATCAAACTTTCCTTGACTGCTAACCCAAGCAACTACGTATCTTTGGCTGATATTGATTTATTAAAAAATCAAAATACAAAAATCCATTCTAATATTGAAATCATTGGAGACTCTCTAACTCTATCTGATACAGGAATTTCTAATGACAAAACAACGATAGCAAACGTTACAGGCGGAGTTTCAAAGTTATATTCAACTCCAAAATTGAATATAAATATCGCAGTACCAAATGAAATTTCATTTCCTATATGGGGAGTAAATAATTCAAATATCACGGCTAACGGTTCTGTAACCGCAGTTGGGGAATTAACAAATCCCAATCTTAGAGGAACGGTAAATATCGTAGATTTGTCTATGAAAGACCTTGATTTTGCAATTTCTGACTTGGTTGCCGACCTATCAGGCGCAATTTTGAACGGTTCTGCGACCGCTCGACAATTCAAAGTCGGAAACATCGTTGCAACAGATTTGGCAGGCAATTTCTCACTCAAGAATTATTCAAAATTTTATTTGACGGAACTGACAGGAAAAGCATTTGAAGGTAATATCAACGGAAACCTTTCTTATGATATCAATAGCGAAAAAACAGGAATTGAACTAAACGGTTCTGGCTTAAATTCAACAAAAGCAATCCATGGTGCTGTTGGTATAAAAAATGCCTTGACTGGGGTGCTGAATTTTTCATCTAAACTTGGGATGCAGGGAATTTCCGATAGAGACATCATCAATTCTCTAAAAGGTAATATTAATTTTGATGTGAATGACGGTAGATTTATGAGTATAGGTAGGTTAGAAAACCTTGTTACAGCGCAAAATATTTCATCTAACTCAATTTTGAAATCTGCAATTTCAGCACTATCAACATTTTCTACAATTCAAGATTCTGACAGATTCAAAAACATAAAAGGTGAAATGACTCTTGATAACGGAAACGCAAGTCTGACAAAGATTTTGGTATCAGGTCCATTGATGTCTTATTACGTTCACGGTACATATTACATTTTGCCAAATTCTGCAAACTTAATAATTTTAGGCAGATTGGATACAAAAGTAGTTTCTTGCCTTGGACCGCTAGGTGAATTATCTGCAGAAAAATTATTGTCTTATATTCCAAAATTTGGTGCAATGACAGCTAATATTCTAAAACAAATAACATCAGACCCTGCAAATGAAAATACGGCAATGATTCCGAATCTGACAACAGAAAGCAAATCATTTAAGGACTTTAAAGTTATCTTTAACGGTCCGGTTGAAAGTTCTTCATCTGTTCGTAATTTCAAATGGTTATCAACTTGCGACACCACCCAAATGAATATAAAAAAAGATTTGGAAAGTGCAAAAGACGCAGTAAAATCAAACATAAATAACAGAGTTGAAAACGCAAAAAACACAGCTCAAAATGTGAAAACAAATGTTAATCATATTGTTGAAACTCAAAAAAATAAAGTTGAAGAGGCTAAAAAAGATTTGCAACAAACTAAATCTGATATTGAAAAAGCAAAAGAAAACAGAGAACAAAGTGCTGAGAATTTGAAAAACTTATTTAAAAATGCCGTAAAAAATTCTCAAAACAAAGTTGAACCAAATCACACTTCAACAGAATCAACAACTGAAACTACAACAACGACAACAAACGAATAATTAAATACTTTTTACGTATTTAAAAAGTTGTCTTAACTGGTTATCATCCATTTTGCTAATGATATCCTCGGTTGAAGCCTTGATTACATCAATATCTTCAATGTAGTCATAATTGAAAAAATCAGGAAGATTAACATCAAGAACAGTAGCAATTTTTTCCAATGTTCCAAGCGTTGGGAAATTTCTGCCTGATTCCATTACGCTGATTGAATTTTGCTCCATTTGAATTAGTTCAGCAAGCTCTTCTTGCGTCAAACCTTTGCGTTTGCGCAGTTCCTTTATCTTCAAGCCGAGTTTTTTCTTGTTATCCATACCAAAATAATACAATTATTTCTCGAGATTTACTATTGAAATAATTTCATTATTCTGTAATAATACTTAATTATTTTAATTAATATTGAAAATATTTACGTAAAATATGTTAAAATATCAATATGCTAAATTTTAGGAGGAATTATGAATAAGAGAATATTTGATGTAAAATTTGCTTTTACATTAGCAGAAGTTTTAATTACCCTTGGAATTATCGGCGTTGTTGCGGCGATTACAATTCCTGGACTTATAACGAAATACCACAGGCATGTTGTTGAAACTAAATTGGCTAGATTTGATTCTATAATTAACCAAGCTGTCAGAATGTCTATCGCCGAAAATGACGACATTTTATACGACCCACCTGCCGATAAAGCAAACAGTCCGGTTTACTTAAAAGAATGGTTTGACGAAAACCTCCTAAAATATATGAAGGCTGATTATGATAGCAGCTTAATTTCTAATTTATACTACAAAATAAACTTTTTAGATGGGACGGGATTTGTCGCTTACATAAATCCTAATGGTGGGACAATGCACTTTTTCTACTGCTTGAATGCAGGTGACAAATCATGTAAACCTGAAAGCTTTGATGGCAAAAACACGTTTGTATTTAGCTATTATGAAAAAGAAAAATCCATATTGCCTTATGGAGCTAATACTACAGATGTCGATACTTTGAAATACAATCCATCAGACGGAGCTACAGGCTGCTACATAAAGAACAAAAAGTACCACCACTACTGTGCACAACTGATAAAACAAAACGGTTGGAAAATCCCAAGCGATTACCCTTGGATTAAGTAGTTTGTTGGTCTGCATTGCTTGCCGACATTAAAATTGTCATTCTGAAAGCTTAGAAATTTTGTGTGAGCAACGCGAACGTATAATTTTCTTACTATTCAGAATCTCTAACCGAACACTTAGTCTATGTCACCCTGAACTCGTTTCAGGGTCTCTAATATTACAAATTTCACATAAGACTAATTTGTTTTATTTGAGATGCTGAAACAGTCTT
>DHMN01000051.1:67021-70671 GCA_002405805.1 Cyanobacteria bacterium UBA4641
CAGTTCAGCATGACTAAAATCAACATTGATAGATTCTGAATAGGATAAAATCTACGTTGCTACGCAACTTGATTTTTAATCCTTTCAGAATGACATAGACTTTTTTGTCCGGTCTCTCCGTATGGGAGAGACCGAAATTGTTTTTGAGAGGTGCTCGAAAAACTACAATTTCGAGTGAGGGTTTGGACAAAGCAATTATCGTTCAATTGTGCTAAAACCCTCACCCTAGCCCTCAGCCATTCGTCAGACGGTCTCTTACAAAATACAAGCCAAGACCATCAAAATAAGCGTACCAATTTGCACTGCAGTTGCCATATTTTGTCCAAACTTGTTACTATCATATCGTTTGGCTGACTTTTGAGCCTGTATTGCACTAGAAATTCGCGCAATTCGTTCAGATTCACTATCACCTGAAAAACTTGTACCAAAAACGCTTGATTCAATACGAGACAACCTGCTTGTCATCGGTTCATTTTCAAACTTTGTTTTATATAAAGTTTTTTCAATTGTTGATATATTTAGCGGTTTTGAGGGTTTGAAGACGTTATTACCTGAAGTAAAATCATCATAATCAGAATAATCAGGGTAGCGCATTGAATTGTTTCGATTGTTGTATGCATCATAGTCAAAAGGGGCTCCATATCTGTCTAAATGGTAATTTTGGTTCAATTTACCAACATCACCATCATAAAAGTCATTTTCTTGCTGTGCGATTTTGTTTGCCATAAAGTTTTTCGGTTTAATTTCCGCTTTCAATCTATCCACTCGAGTAGACAAATCCTCGCTTTCGTAGGTTTTACCAAAAGTTTTCTTCTCCAAATTTGACAAACGCGTTTTTATATTTTGGTCTTTAAACTCTTTCTTAAACACCTGATTTTCCAATTCATTAATCGCAGGATAATCCATTTTTGCCGCCTCAACAGGCTCATTAGCGTAAACCCAAGAATCTTCCGGTTCGGCAAAAGTATCTTCACGAGGTTCAATTTCTTGTCCCATTTGGTCTGCTGCCAAATCTTTTTTCAATTTAGCAATACGAGTTTGATTTTGACCTGAATTGGTTTTACCATAAACACTTTTCTCCAATCTATCAAGTCTTGAGTTTTCGCTTTCTGATGAATATGTAAACCCATAAAGCGAATTTTCAATATTATCCAAGACCTTTGTGTTTGGAACCGCAAAAGCTGTTTGCGTGAAGAAAAATAGAAATAGTAAAATAATTATTTTTTTCATAAATCAAACTCCTTAGAGTCAGGATAAGTTTTTTTATAAGCAAAACCCATCCTTCACTTTAGGAGTCTTTCTAAAGTGAAAACTAGTATTTTTCTTCTAGGACAAAAGTAGTACGTTTTGACAACAGTACATCATAATTCTCAAAATAAAAAAGGTGCGCATAACTTGCACACCTTCTTTGTTCCTATTTTCTCATCTCTTTCAGAGCTTGAAGTTCTTTTTGATACGGTGAAATTGATGTCACTTTTTCTATGATTGACGGTAATTTTTCAATTACATAATCAATTTCATCCTCTGTTGTAAACCTACTCAAACTCCAACGAATACTACCGTGAATTGCGGTAAACGGAACATTCATCGCTCTTAGAACATGACTTGGTTCAAGAGAGCCTGAAGTACAAGCAGAACCTGAAGATGCGCAAATTCCAATATCTGATAAGTGAAGTAAAATCAACTCACCTTCAATGTATTCAAAACCAATA
Organism: Cyanobacteria bacterium UBA4641; assembly: GCA_002405805.1. Lineage (GTDB taxonomy): Bacteria > Cyanobacteriota > Vampirovibrionia > Gastranaerophilales > Gastranaerophilaceae > Zag111. Next base: position 68,734 of record DHMN01000051.1, read on the forward strand.
TTTGTAGTATTTGGAACACGATTTGCAAGCCCTGTATTGATTCGAGCATTGAAAATATTTTTAACAATGCTTGATTCCAATTTATCTCTCAAACGTTTGATTTCTGTAGCCTCATATTGCAAACTATCAATTGCAAGTTCAGCCGCTTTACCAATACCTACGATATACGGAACATTTTCAGTACCGGCACGTTTCCCGCGTTCTTGGTGTCCACCGATAATTAGTGGCGTAATCATTGATTTTGAATTTACATACAATGCGCCAACACCTTTTGGTGCGTGGAATTTGTGACCTGAAATACCAAGTAAATCAACACCGTTTGTTTGAACATCAATAGGAATCTTACCTGCAACTTGAACAGCATCGACGTACAATTTTGTATCTTTATTTTTAGATTTTATGATTTCCGAAATTTTACCAATTGGGTTAATTACACCGGTTTCGTTATTTGCCCACATTACAGAAACCAATGCGGTATCTTCATCAACGGCTGCACTTAAAGCCTCTAAATCAAGTTCACCGACTGAATTTACTCCAATATAATCAACTTTATAGCCTTGTTTTTCCAATGCTTTATAAACATTCAAAACGCAAGGGTGTTCAACTTTTGTAGTAATGATATGTTTTTTATTTTTGTTATAATTCAAAACTCCGCGAATAGCAGTATTCGCGCTTTCTGAACCGCAAGAAGTGAAAATAATTTCTTTTTCATCTTTTGCATTAACAAAATCTTTAATCTTACCTCTAGCCTCTTTTATTGCTGCAGCAGGCTTTTTAGCAAAATCATACATACTTGAAGGATTTGCATATTCTTCCTTAAAATAAGGAAGCATGGCCTCCAAAACTCTTTCATCAACTTTTGTAGTTGCATTGTTATCTAAATATATTAATTTATTTGCCATACTATTTTACCTCAACAAGAACAACGTCAGAACCTAATGAATCTTGCAAAACTTTTTCTGCGAAACTTTTCAAAGTCATTGTTGAATTTTTACAGCCTGAACATCTGCCTTTTAGTCTTACATAAATTGTTCTATTCTTAATATCAACCAACTCAATATCTCCACCGTCTTTTTGTAATTCAGGTGAAATCTGAGTTTCAATTACATTATTAACTTTCAAAATCCATTGAGTCGGAGTTAATTTTTGTTCTTCACTTTTTTGTTTGTTGTAATAAGTATCAATTATATCTTGAATAGCAGCTTTACATTTTCCGCATGCGCCACCTGCTTTTGTATAATTTGTAACTTCTTCCACCGTTTTCAAACCGTTTTGCTTAATTGCATCCCAGATAACATTTTCTGTAACCTGAAAACAAGTACAAATCATTTTTTCTTTGACTTCTGATTCTTCATCTCTAAGGTCATCCAAATCGACATAACCTTCTGCCTTGTAGTTTTTCAAAGCATCTTCCAAAGCCTCATAGCCCATAACTGAACAGTGCATTTTTTCAGGAGGCAAGCCACCCAATTCGTCTGCAATATCTTTATTGGTAATTTTCTTAACTTCATCAATAGTTTTACCGATAATCATTTCAGTCAACATACTTGAACTTGCAACAGCAGAACCGCATCCAAAAGTTTGGAATTTCGCATCTGTTACAATGTTGTCTTTTATTTTTAAATATATTTTCAATTGGTCTCCACAAGTCAAAGAACCTGCAATACCAACAGCATCAGCATCATCAATTGTGCCTACATTTCTTGGATTTCTGTAATGGTCCATAACTTTTTCAGAATAATCCCACATATTATTTTCCCTTTCTTATCTGTATATTTATAACAATATTCTATCTCAAAAATAAAAATACGAATGGTTAGTTAATGATATATTAATATTTAAAGGGCAAAGTTTTAAAATTATTCTTCATATTTCGTAACAAAACACCTAAATTATTAAAGCTAACAATAACCTTTGCCGACATGGATAGTAATGGAA
>DHMN01000017.1 GCA_002405805.1 Cyanobacteria bacterium UBA4641
CTAAGTTCCTCCTTTGGTTCCGCATTGACTAAATTATGCTTTGTTACATTTTAGGATGAATCGTTAAAACGCCGATTACATCTAACTTACAGGCTTATAATAAGTTTAACCTCGGAATTTTAAAGTACAATTTAGGACAGAAAAAGTATAATTTGGAGTACTTTTTGTCAATTTCCAAAATTAGCCTGTGTTTCAAACACAACACCAATTTCTACCACATTTCCCTCTTTCTCATTCTTGTATTAATATACACTTCGTTCTTTGCAAAAGTCCTCCGCACTCTGCTCACAGGTCACGAGAACTCAATATGAGTTCTCGTCAATAAAAAAGACAGGTTCATTCCTGTCTTTTTTTATTAGCAAGGGAGAGACTCGAACTCTCGACCTCTCGGGTATGAGCCGAACGCTCTAGCCAGCTGAGCTACCTTGCCATACTTTTCGCTGTCGTGTATGTCTATTTTTACATGAAGAAAAAAATATTTCAAGTATTTTCTAAAATTTTGTTTTTCGCGTCTCTCTTTTGTATCTAGTTTAGTTTTTTAACCAAAGTTTTGAAGTATTCGGATTCCGCTTTTGCTTTTTGTGCGCATGTCATACCATTGTTTGCCTCGGAACTTTCCAAGTTGCAATATTTATCCATATCAGTATACTTCGTCCCCTTATCGCCCATTGTTCTCAATACTCCATCACAAAACTCAAACGCAAACAAATCATACCCAAGGCGGTTTGGCGGATTTTTTGCCCCATTTATATCTGCAAAAATCCAAATATAATTTGCGCCCATGGATTGTTCAAACAACAACAATGTTCCATCCGGCAAAGCAAGCTGTCCATCATCAAAAAGGTGATTATCTATATCGTTACTGCCGTCGAGCGTTTTATACACAGGTTTGCCATAAGCTATATTTACACAAGGAGTTGAAGATACACGCGAAGACAAAACATCTCCACAATTTGTAACACCTGTAAGGTAGTTTTTGAAAACTCTATAAAAATCACCGGTTCCACCTTTTACTCTTACATAATCTCTTGGATTAGTCGAAACATCATCAGCTTCCATTTGTTTAAAAACCTGTTGTACAACTGAATACGTTTTCAAAAACTGGGTACGAAGTCTGTTCGCTTTATAATTTGTTAAAAGTATTGGAATAGTCATTGCAGCAACAACACCGATTATACCAAGTGTGATTAGCACCTCTGCCAAAGTAAATCCAAATCTTTTGGTATTTATGTTTGTAGCCTCATATTTGTTCTTAGTTTCCAAAACTCAATCTCCTATTAATGTTCACATGTATGAACTATTATAGAAGTTTGTTTTGGTAATATCAAGTTACAAGTTCACACATGTGAAGATATGTAACGCTATGATAAGTCAAGATTTCAACCAAATAGTATGTCAAAGGATTGCGCAGCTAAGAAAAGAGCGCCAAATGACGCTTGAACAACTCGCTTATCGCAGTGGTATATCAAAGGGCGGACTCAGCGAAATTGAACGTAACATGAAAGAGCCAAGAGCGTATACGATTTTGAAATTATGCAGCGGATTGGGGATTTCAATGAAAGAGTTTTTTGATTTTGATGAGATTAATGAGTTTATGAATTTGTTGTAAGGATATGGGAGTGGAAAATTCCAATGCTTTTTTCGGTCCGCCCACCAGTGGCGGACATTGTGACTGATGTGTTCGGTTTGAGATTCCGAAACAAGTTCGGAATGACATAGTCCTATATGCTATATTTGAGACCCTGAAACGAGTTCAGGGTGACAATTAAGTTTTATTTCATTCAAAATTGCAACAAAAAACCGTTCAATTTCTGAACGGTTTTATCAAATTATATTTAATTATGCTTTATTTACATCTCTATCTTTTGGCTGTGGTTTTAATTATATGCCAGCCGAACTTTGTTCCGACAGGGTCTGAAATCTCTCCGACTTTGAGGTCAAACGCTGTATCGGCAAATTGTTGAACCATTTGTTTACGGTTGAAATACCCCAAATCACCGCCGTACTGACCTGATGGGCATAGAGAATATTGTCTTGCAGCATCTTCAAATGTTATATCGCCATTTTCGATTTGTTTTTTCAATTGAACAGCCTCTTTTCTGGTTTTAACCAAAACATGGCTTGCACGAACTTCATGCACATCTAAATTCGGATTCAAAAATCCGCCTGCTGCAAATGCGTTTAGACCTAAAAATACAACCGCTACTGCCAAAAATGTTTTTATCAAATTTTTCATAATTTTCTCCTTAATTTATAAGTCATTTTACAACATAAATTTTGAAATTAAATACTACAACTGGATTGAGCGCAGTACAAAATAATATCTGTAATTGCCCCAATATACAATAATTGAGATAAAATTATTGTCCATATCAGATGCTTCTAAATATGTATCAGGGATTGGCTGACGTTTAGAGCTCTTAACATTTTTTCCGACCGCTTTTAGGAATTTTTCTCTAATGAGTTGAACTTTTGTCATTTTTACTTGTGGCAAATTGTTTTTGTAAAAGTCCATCGGAACCATTTCTTTTTTGTAGCATGGCACGATATATTTAACTTTACCTGCCTCTTTAAACAAAATATACCATGCGCCGTCATGTTCGCGCGGAGTTAGCAAGTAATACCCCGGTTCAATGGCAACGGTTTTGAAAAACAACGGTGCCGTCAACCTGAAAAGCGGATAAGGTGACCAAGTTGAATACATTGTGTCTTGATATTCCCCGGGGTCAATATTGTGCATATATTTAAAATCTGGAACAGGTAAATCTCGATACATTTTTTCAATATCAATATCGTCAGGGGAATATTCATCATCAAGAATTTCTTGCGTATCAACATCTTCAGGGTAAGACGCAGCCTTTTGTTCAGCAGAAATTGCAGATACATTAAAGCAAAATGCACCCAACAGAATTATAAAAATATACACCGCTAACTTTTTCATACTCTGATTTTAATATTTTTTTGCCAAAAATCAATCATTTATTCTTATGAATGAATTTGGAACGGACATTTTGTACAGTGAGCTTTTGGGTGTAAAACAAGATTGTCTTCCAAATCATACATTCGCGCAATCCTTGTATCTAAAGGTGCTCCGCAACGAGGGCATTTCAAACCGCCTGCACCGTTTAGTATCAATTGTTTCAAACTTTCAATAATTTCAGGAGAAACAATATTGCTTGCGATATCTTTTTCAAGCCTTTTGATTTCAGAAGGTTCACATTTCAAAACCTTTGCAATAGCCTGTCTGATTGTGACAGGCAAAAACAATTCTTTGCCATCTTCAACTTCTTCAATCGTTTCAACAGGAATATTGGCTGCAATAGCTAGTCCGGCTTGAGTTAAGCCTAATTCTTCACGCTTTGTTTGGATAAATCTTGCTAATGTTTTCATAGAAATATAATAGCATAAATTCTATAGAATATAGTTTATTAAGAAATGTAACATGAAATTATAAGGTTAAAACTCAATAATAGCAAGAAATTTTAAACTTTGATATCAAAAATATGACTTTGGTCATGCAATTTTCGCAGAGCAAAATTGTTTATATAAGTACGGGGATAGAAAAAGAAAAATCGGGGAAAAGAAAGATGTTTACCAATTTATCTTATGCAAACTTACCATACTGGGGCATCCTACCAATGGGTGTAACAAATTATGGCAGAGACACTCAAGTCTTCACAATTCCTGAGTATGCATCCGGTCAAATAGGTATGGCACTCAATCCGATAGCTCAATTTCAGTTTGGAACTACAGGTCTGCAAATGCCTTCACCATTCGGATTTAATCCAATGTTCGGGTGCGGAATGATGTTTCCATTCTATGCATAATTAAAACAAAAATTACGGTACGAAAATAAAGAAAAATCGGGGAAAAGAAAATGTTTACTAATTTATCTTATGCAAACTTACCATATTGGAATCAATTACCAATGACTGTTACTAACTACGGTGGTGACACTCAGGTTTCAACTATTCCTGAATATGCATCAAGTAGAATTGGTATGACAATGAACCCAATTGCTCAACAACAATTCGGTATGAGTATGCCGTCAGTTCAAGATTTGGCTCAATCATATCTTAACCCTGCAATGAACCAAATGGCAAATACCGTAATCAGAAACACTCAACAAGCAATCGCAGCAACAAAACAAGGTTTGAATGCCGCATTGCAAAAGAAAGATTTGAAAGAAGAAGACAAAAAGAAAATCAATGACTTACTTGAACAATTGAAAAAACAAGAAGAAAAATTGAAAGAATTGATGCAAGCTACAGAGACAAAACCTGAAGATGCATTTACTAAAGCTCAAGATATTCAAAACGAAGTAAATAAAATTAAAGAATCTGCAAACAAATTGTTCACAGCAATCAACAAAGGTACATCAACAGACAGCACAAAAACTGACAATGATGATACCAAAGCTGATGATACAACAAAAGCCGATGGTGATGACAGCAAAAAAGCTGACGGCAAAACAAAAACGAATGATAAAACCAAAGCAGATGGCAAAGACGAAAAACAAGGTGCATCTGTTGACCAAGCAAAAATCACAAGTTTAGTTGACCAATTCTACGATGCAACATATCGCGTCGGCACAGATGATGAAGCATTCAACTCTGTTTGTGAACAAATTACAGATGAAAATATTATAGATGTAATGTTGACTTGGAAAAAATTCCATACAACAGAAAAAGGTGAATCATTTATGCAAACCTTTATGTGGGATGCAAACTCAGACCAAAAGAAAACTTATGGCAAAAAGATTGCAAGAGCATTGCGTGACAAAGCTGTAGCTCTCGGTATCTACGACAAATGCCGTGAAGACTTTGCTACAATCGACAAAGAAATGAACAGTTGGTTCTACATAAGCAATGATGTTGCTAAAAACTACGACAACATCATCAAAGAAATTGCAAACAAAGAAGGCAAACCTTATGCATTAAAAGATTTCAAATATTAGAAAATATATAAATTAAGATTCCTCAAGTATATGTGAATTAGATTAATAGGTTAGAAAAGTAGTGTAGAAATTTCATCCCTGTATTTAACAGGGATTTTTTTTACGCGTTTTTTCAAAAAATTTTTAAAAATGAATATAAGAAAATTAAGGCAATTTTTTTGAAGAAAAATACTTTATATATATAGGAAAATCAATAGGTGAAATATGGGCAAAATAGTTTCAGAACAATATTTCAGATATGATACGTCAGATTATGCCAAAAGTTTGAGACAAATCTACGGTGATGGCGGTTACAAAAAATATACTGCCAAAATGAACAGCATAATAACCAAAGGCAAAACATTCACCAACCCAATCGCCAAATCAAAAGCCGAATATATAGCAGAAAAAGAAGCGCAATATAAACAAGCACTTGCAAATTTATCCAAATCAAGAAACATTTGGAACAGGTACAAAAGCAATTACCGTGCAAATTTAGATGCAACATCAAGACAAAATAACGGAATTTCAATCACCGGTCAACAACGCCAAGCTGCACTGGAAGGCGCAGGTGGAGGTGCGGTCAAAGCTTATAACAACTTCAATGATGCTCAATCTGAAGCCGATTACGCATTGAGCCTTTATAATGACGCAACTCATGACGGTATGCCGTTAAATTTGATGGGTTAATTGTTCTTAACATCATGTATTGATTTTTTTCTTTGAACATATTATTATCTATCTTGTAGAGTGCTTACGCCAATAATCACTCAACAAGAAAAAAAGGGAAACTAATATGTCAATTAACTTAAAAAACAAAGCAGAAATCGTTAAGGCTTACGGAAAGAACGAAAAAGACACAGGTTCAGCAGCAGTTCAAATCGCTATGATGACTCAAAAAATCTCTGAACTAACTGAACACTTGAAATCTAACAAAAAAGATTTCGCTACAAAAAGAGGTCTTTTGATGATGGTAGGTAAAAGAAAAAGATTA
>DHMN01000061.1 GCA_002405805.1 Cyanobacteria bacterium UBA4641
CCCATTAAAATAACCTTCATCACTGGAGGTTATTTTTTTATTATTCAAAATCAGTTAATTTATTAAACCCAACATCTAAAGCATCCGCAATTGCAAATAATTTTTTGTTTCTGACTATGGTTATGGTGGCGAATTTGAAATTTTCAAATTCGCCACCTTCTAAAATAACTTAGTTCTCTTCTTTAGGTTTTAATTCTCCATAAAAATACGCAGCTGTTGCGCCACCATCAATTAAGAAATCTGAACCTGAAATAAAATCAGCCTTTTCTGTTAGTAGAAGTTCTGCAACATTTGCAACTTCATCTGCTGTCCCAGCTCTTTCTGCAGGGCATTTCGCAAACATATTTTTATAAAAATCACCTCTAATTCCGTTAAATTCGTCAATAGCAAGAGGCGTTACAATAATCCCTGGAGATATTGAATTTAGTCTTGCTCCACGTTTTCCCCATTTTACAGCTTCTGCCATAACTCTTTTTACATTGCATCTTTTTGCCATTTGATATGCGTGAAGTGTATTTTTTTATATTTTCAGGTTTTAAATTTTCCAAATTTAATAGATTATCAGTTGGCGCGCAAGCCAATTGCTCATCTTCTTGCGGTGTAAGTGCAGGCATTCTGTATCCGCTTTGAGAGGATATTGTTATTCCGCGCCCTCCGGTTTTAATTACTTTTCCAATGTATGTTGGTGATTATGTATATCAAGGGAATTTATACCCAAATGGGAAACATGAACCTCTGAATAGTCGAGAATTATTTCATAAACTAAACAATGCAAGTAGTACAACAAGGCAACATATAGAACTTATTTTATACCTTAGAAATATGTTTAGCAGTCAATAGCCCACGTTTAGCAAGTCCGTCAAGAATTCTAAAGTTTAGCAAATTTCTATAATCTCTCATTGCAGGAGAGAATGAACTTACTGCTTTGTGTTTTGTTACATCTTTTAGTTCTTTTGCAACAGCTTCAATCTTTTTCATGTCTCTTACCATTCCTGTTTTGAATGTGTCCGGATTATATAAGGTCCAAGCTGTGTGCGGATAGTAAGTTGAACGACATTCATTTGTATTTTGGTTGATTAGCATATCTATTTGAATATCCGCTGGCATAGAATAAAATTTTTGTTTAATGTTTTTTTCATATGGTCTTAGATTTTCAGGATATAAAGCTTCTGGAGTTTCACTATATTCTGAAAATGGATTTAACATCTCATTGTATTCCCTAGAGCCAATTCCAATGATTTCAATAGATTTTGAAAATTGCTCAAGTACACCTTGTTCTTTTGCAATTCTTGACATGATGTCTAAGAATGAAGAAACCCCACGACCTGTTTGAATATAATCTGTAAAAATAGTTCTTTTGCCTGTTTTTTCTGTATTTTTGACAATTGAAAGAGGATCTAATCCTTTTTGTTTAAGATATCTTTTGTAAGCTTTGTATTCTCTTTCTGTTGGCATTGCAGCTTTTACTGGAGTAATACCAAATTCAGGGTCTCTTTTGAACCAGTTCCCTGAAAAAGCTGCAAAATCGTAACTGTCAATACCATCTTTCATCCAAACAGATGTATTTAAGAACCATTTAGGGCTTCTGCCAATGCAGACTATTTTACGATCTTTAAATTCATTATATAGGCTTGAAAATTTAATAAATTCGTCAAATTTTTGTTCATTGTCAAGTGGCATATATTGAAAATGTCTTGTATCATAAAGTTCTTTTCTATTAATAGATTTGTCGTTAAAGAATTTTTCATAACGTTTTCTCATTCTTTTTTTAGTAGTCTCTGTCATTGCATTATATTCTTCAAATTCAATGTCAGGAACGGTTGCGTTTACATCGCTAAAACCGCTAAAAGAAATAGGCATACTATATTTAAAGTTTAATGGAAGCTTTTTGTATGGAGATGTTTGATAATCTTGATTTTGTTTAATATTGTTTAAAGATGTTGAGTTATTGTTGTTAACTCTACTTTGTAGTAATCCCATTGCAGAACCGTAATTAAATTGTATTCTATTTATTTGCATATTGCCTCCAAAAATGTAAACTTCATACGGTTTTAAATCACCTAAAAAATAAATTTGATATTATTGTAAAGAAAAATTTACAATAATTTGTTAGAGGGTTAGAAACATAATATAACCCAATGCATTTAATATTTAAAACATTAATTATTTACTTATTATATTGGAAATTAAACCGCCTGTAAAAACAAATCTTTGAACTAAAACTACACCATCAACGCACCATGGAATATAGGCAAAGGTAGAAAGAATAAATTAATAAAATTGTTGAAATGTTTCAGAACTTCGGTATTTATTAGTTCTGTAATTATCCAAGTTTATCAATTGTTGCAAACTATTATAAAGTGGATTAACTAAAAATTGTAGTTTATAGTTTTAAAATATGTAAACTATAAACCTTTACCTATTGAAAAATTATACCTCATGGTTTATAGTTTAAAAATATAGCAACTATGAACTATGAGGTTGAGATGAACTCTATTTTAGATGAAATTAAAGCAAATCAACAAAAACTAAAGACATTATTAGAAAATCCTAATAACAAAAAAGAAATGTATAAGTGGCTAAAAACAGAGTTGGCATACACTTCAAACGCTATTGAGGGAAATACATTAACAAGAAAAGAAACGGAACTTGTTATTGATGATGGTATTACCTCAACCTCTAAACCTCTACAGCATTATATTGAAGCCGTAAATCATGCAAAAGCTTTTGAAAAAATTATTGCATTTTTAGATGAAGATAAGAACATAAATGAAAACTTTATGCTCAATATCCATAAAATAATTTTAACTGGCTTAGATGACGATAATGCTGG
>DHMN01000068.1:0-6668 GCA_002405805.1 Cyanobacteria bacterium UBA4641
ATTGACCTTGACCAAAAAGATTTGGAACCTGAATTATATCTTATCCACTTTATTGATAATTTATCGGCAAAATTTGGCAAAATTAGCACTAGATTGCTTGAAAATGCATAAAATCAACAACTTTTGTAAAAAAGTTTACAAATATCAAAAAAATTTACGTTGTGAAACATTTTGAGTCATGGAGCATGGTTTATGCTAAATTAAAATTTGTAAACGGATATATTTAAGAATAGTTTTTAGTAAGGAGATAATGAATGTCTGAATACTTGAGCAAGGAAGAGATTAAACAATGGAGAAGCTCATTAGAAAAGATTACATTAGAGGAGTTCGCTGCCAGATTAGGGAAAAAGGTAGAAGAAAAGAAAGAAACTAATGACCTTATTGATATCGTCTTACACGGCAAACCTGTTGTTTCAGATGAACCGGAATGGACAGGTAACAAAGTTGAAAGACTTAGTGCTATTGCAGATAGAGCTTATGAAAAGGAAAAAGAACTTTACGTTTCACCATTCTCAGCTCAAAGCTTGAAAATGGACGACGTGAAACCTGCTAAAGAACATAAACATACTTCTAAAACAGAAGCTAAAAAAGTTGTTGAAAAAGAAAAAGTTGAAAAAGTTAAAAAGGCTGCACCAAAAGCTAAAGCTAAAAAAGCCGAAAAGACTTTGGAAACTGCTAAAAAAGCTATTGAAAATACAAAAACAGGTGATTCTTTAAGAGATGAAATCAGAGTTGTATTCAAAAAGGCTTTAACAGATAGAGAACAAAAGGTATTTGATTACTTTGCTGCTCACAGAAATAAAATCGTTTATGCTAAAGATTTGGCAACATTGTTAGATTTGCCAAGAGATTATGTATATAAATACATCAAAAATCTAAGAGCAAAAATCGATGGTGAGGCACTCAAAAATGCAGATAAAGGCGGATTTGTTCTTAATATCTAATAACGATTAAAACAATATAAATAAAAAAGCGGTTGAAAATTTGACCGCTTTTTATTTTGCCTAAAATACTCTACAAAATTTTTATATAATGTTACAGAAATTTACTGCAACATTTGGTCATTTGTGGTAAAATTAAGGCAAATAAGGAGATTGTACAAATATGGACCAAGAATTAAGAGACAAGTACGAAGTCGTAATCGGCTTGGAAGTACACGCACAATTAAAAACAAAATCAAAAATATTTGCACCGGATAAAAACGAATTTGGTCAAGAACCAAACTCTCTAACCAGCCCTATTACATTAGGTATGCCTGGGGTTTTGCCGGTATTAAATAAAGAATGTGTTAATATGGGTATTTTGACAGGTTTAGCATTGAACTGTGAAATTCCTTCAAGATGCAAATTCGACAGAAAACAGTATTTCTATCCTGATTTACCAAAAGGTTATCAAATTTCTCAATACGATGAACCTATTTGCGTAAACGGATATTTGGATATCAACGGAAAAAGAATCGGTATCACTCGTGCACACTTGGAAGAAGATGCAGGTAAGCTTGTTCACGCAGGTGCAGACGGACTAGCAGGTTCAAGCTACTCATTAGTTGACCTCAACAGAGCAGGAACTCCGCTACTTGAAATCGTATCAGAACCTGATATGAGAAGTTCTGAAGAAGCTCGCAATTACATGGAAGAACTTCGTGATATCGTTAGATATATCGGCGTTTGCGACGGTAACCTAGAAGAAGGTTCTATGAGATGTGATGCTAACATTTCAATTATGCCAAAGGGTTCTAAAGAGTTTGGTACTCGTGCCGAAATCAAAAACGTAAACTCTTTCTCAGCTTTGCAAAGAGCTATTGAATACGAAATCGAAAGACAAATTGAAATCGTTGAAGAAGGCGGTCAAGTTGTTCAAGAAACGAGATTGTGGGATGACAACTCTCGTGAAACTCGTTCTATGAGAGGAAAAGAAGATGCTCACGATTACAGATATTTTCCTGAACCTGATTTGATGCCACTGGAAATTTCAAGAGAATGGGTTCAAAGAATTAAAGACTCTATGCCTGAACTTCCTGCACAAAAACGTGCAAGATATCAAGGTTTAGGATTGAGCGAATATGATGCAAACGTAATCGTTGAACAAATGGGCTTGGCTTTATTCTTTGATAAAGTCCTAGAACTTGGTGCAACTCCAAAAATCGCTGTAAACTTCATTATGGGCGAAATTGCAGCATATTTGAAAGAAGACCACATTGAAATTACCGATACAAAATTGACTCCTGAAAATCTTGCTGAATTGATTGCATTGATTGAAAAAGGAACAATTTCAAACAACATCGGTAAACAAATTATCATCGAAATGATGAAAGACGGTACAAAAGCCTCTGCAATCGTTGAAAAGAAAGGTTTGAGCCAAATCACTGATGAAGGCGCAATTAAAGAAATCGTTCAAAAAGTTGTAGATGCTAACCCTGCTCAAGTTCAAGCTTACAAAAACGGTAAAACTAACTTGTTAGGATTCTTTGTCGGTCAAGTTATGAAAGAAACTAAAGGCAGAGCAAACCCTAAAACCGTTAATGAATTATTGAGAGGAATCATCGGTTAATAATTATAATAAAAAGGGCGCAAAGACTGTATTTGTGCCCTTTTATAAATTTATGAGGAATAAATAATGTTTAATTTAACAAAGAAAAAAAGAACTAGCATGGAGGCTGAAATCCTTGCACAAAGCAAAATTTCAGAAATAATTTTAGATGCATATTTAGGTAAAAATGGCGAAATAAACATTGATATTCCTCAAGATATAAACCGTATCATCATTGTTGCCAGCGGTTCGTCTTACCATTGCGCAAGATACGCTGCTGAACTTTTCGGTTCAATTTCAAAAATCGAGGCTAGAGCAGTTTATTCAAGTGAATTTTTGTTGGAAGAAACTATCGCACACCAAGATGGGATTTTGTACATATTTATAACCCAATCAGGTGAAACAACCGACACTAATAGCGCACTGGAAAAAGCTAAAGAATTTGGCGTAAAAACTCTATGCATCACAAACAAAGAAAATTCTACAATTTGGAATGCCTCTGATTATAAAGTTGCCTGCCACGCAGGAGAAGAAAAAAGTATTGCGGCAACAAAATCTTTTTCTTCCCAGCTTTTATGCTCAACTTTGTTGGCATTAAAATTTGCACAAAACAAAGGGATTGATGTCTATGACTACATTTTAGACTTAAAATCTATTCCTTCATTTATTGCTGAAACATACAAATTGCAACCAAAAATCAAACAACTTGCTAAATTTTTATCAAAATATAAAAATATCGTAATTACTGCAGACGGACAGTCTTATGCACTAGCAAAAGAGGCTGCGCTAAAAATCAAAGAGACATCTTATTTGAATGCAACTTCTGCAATTCTTGGCGAATTTATGCACGGACACGTTGCGGTACTCAATAACAAAAACACCGTTTTGATATATGTTTTGAACGACAATTTGACATATACCGCAATTAAAAATCTCGATAAAATCAAAGAAAACTACAATCCTCCGATTTTCATTATCGGAAACCGTACAAATCAAGTAAAATCTACTTACAATCTAAATATTGAGTGCGAAAAACCGCTTGTAAAAACATTTTGTATCGCTGTGATGATTCAATTATTGGCACTAAACACAGCCCTTCGCCTCCACCGCAACGTCGATAAACCACATGGATTGAATAAGGTTGTAAAATAAGGACAGTGCACAGTGGTCTATGTCATTCCGAACTTAGTTCGGAATCCTTTCAATAATCAGATTTCACCAATTATTACAATTGCCAAATCTTAATTTTGAAAAAGATTCTGAAACTGCACAGTGGCATAAAACCTGACACCACATTGTTTCATTCTCTGTTCCTGCAGTTCACTGTGACAGTTGATTGTTATTTTACCTGAATATTCTCTGGGTGAATCATAAAAGATGTCCCTAAGCCTGTTTTATCAGGAATAAATTCAACAGGAACAACCACATTTCGACCACAGGCATTAACAACCCAATCTTCTTTCCATTTACTACTTGCATATCGTTTTCCTTGATATACTTTATTATATTCGGGTTTTGACTTTAATATCGTATTAGTAATATTAAAATTAGAGCAATTAGATTTCAATACAAAAGAAGAAGCTGTATATACTGTACCAATTGTATCTGCTTGCAATTTAGTATCAGCAATAGATGAACCCGGAAGTCTACCATCATTTGCGAATACAGATAGTCCTAGTAGTATCATTGTTGAAATTACAACATATTTTTTCATAAAATAACCCCTTTTAAAAATGATGCATAGAAAAATATTATCATATTATGCAAAATCGGTCAAGACATTCAATCTTGACCGATTTTGTAATTTCCAAATTATAAAATCAATTATAATTTTTCAGCAACCATCAATGTAGTTTCAGCTAATCTTGTAGAATAACCACATTCGTTATCATACCAAGAAATAACTTTAACCATGTTGTCGCCCATAACTCTTGTTAATAATGAGTCAACAGTTGAAGATTGGTGAGTACCGATGTAGTCAGTTGAAACTAATGGTTCATCTGAGTAGCATAATACGTGACCATCAGCAGCTTCTTTCAAAGCAGCGTTTACTTCTTCAACAGTAACTTTCTTTTCAGTTTCAAATACAACATCAACCAATGAAACGTCTGGAGTAGGAACTCTCATAGCGAAACCATCTAATTTTCCTTTCAATTCAGGAAGAACTAATGCAACAGCTTTAGCAGCACCTGTTTTTGTAGGAACGATGTTCAAAGCGCCAGCTCTAGCTCTACGAGGGTCTTTGTGACCTGCATCCAAGATTCTTTGGTCGCCAGTGTATGAGTGAACTGTTGTCATCAAACCTTTAACGATACCGAATTTTTCGTTGATAGCTTTTGCAACTGGAGCTAAGCAGTTAGTTGTACAAGAAGCCATTGAAATAACGTTGTGTTTAGCTGGGTCATATTCTTTTTCGTTTACACCCAAAACGATTGTTTTGTCTTCGTTAGAAGCAGGAGCTGAGATGATAACTTTTTTAGCACCAGCATCAATGTGAGCGTGAGCTTTAGTTGCATCTGTGAAGAAACCAGTTGATTCAACAACAACTTCAACACCTAAATCTTTCCAAGGCAATTGAGATGGGTCTTTTTCAGCGAAGAATTTGATTTTTTTACCGTTTACGATAATACCTTCTTCATAAGCTTCAACAGTACCATCGAATTTACCCATAACTGAATCATATTTGAAGATTCTAGCAGCATCTTCAGGTTTTAGACCTGGGTCGTTGATTGCTACATAATTAATTTTGTCGAAAATACCTTCTTTGATAGCGGCTCTTAAAGTGTTACGGCCGATTCTACCAAAACCGTTAATTGCTACGTTTACCATAAGTTTTTACTCCTTCTTTATGTGTAACATTTTCTACTACTATAACATGTCGATGTTAGCATTAACAAAAAAACTAATCAAGTATCATAGCCAATCGAATAATTAAGAAATAGTTAAGGTTTGTAAAATAAATAAAAAAAATAGCAAATTATGCCATTTAGGGATTTTATATCGAAAACAAGCAAAAAAGGCAGGTATAACAAAATGACACTAAAACTTACTGGAATTACCCCAAATGGGAACAAAGTTTATCAAGCTGTAGAAAACGGAGTTCGCACAATTTTAACAAAAACGGCTGACGAACATCCGCTGCAAAAAATCCAAATAAGAAAAGCACATGAAGGTTTCAAAGGTTCATTTGTAGATATCAAAAACCTAGAAACAGGTATCACACATTCACTTGGCGATGTCACTGATTTAGAATCTGACAAACTTTATAGAACAATTACCAAAAGCACAACCGATGCAAAAGGGAACAAAAAAGAAATTTCGATAACAAGAAGTGCTGCAGGTGATAGTTTTGAAGTTTGCCACATGCAAAGCAGACCTAACGGTGAAGAATTTTGCCACATCCAAAACCAAACCCAAACGCCAAATGGTCTTCATTCAGTTGAAGAGTTTGATACAATGGGCTGGACAAAACAAAATGGAGAAGAAATTTTCGGTCGCTACCAAAAAGACACAATGCAAGAAAACGGCAACACCTTTGTGCAAATCTCAGGTGACATTAACGAAATTCCAAACATTAAAGAATTATAATTAATATATATATAGAAAAAGCGGACATCTAACAGATGTTCGCTTTTTATTGCAAAATTTAAAATTTAAAAATTTAGTATTTCAAAAAATTAAGCAAAAAAAAACCCTTTCTTTAAGAAAGAGTTTGGAATCTTTTTCAATTCCTCGTGTGTAGAAGGTTAGTGTGTAGTAGGTAGTGTATAATTTATGTCTCGTGTTTATTTAATCTTTTTTATTACTTGCTTATCGCTTACATATTAATAAAGTATTTCAAGAGTATATAATTGCCATATACGTTATATTTTGTTACAAAAGTTAATAATTGATATTGGGAATAAAAAAGTTCTGGCTTTACGATGAGATTTGATATTGTCATTCTGAAAGTTTAGAAAATTTGTGTGAAAGATGAACACATAATTTTCTTGCTATTCAGAATCTCTAATTGAACGCACCTTTCCCTCAAGGGGCGAGGGAACAAGAAGGTCATTCTGAACTTGTTTCAGAATCTTTTCCATAATTAATATTTAGCAAATATCATTGTTGATAAATCCTGATTATTGAAAGGATTCCGA
>DHMN01000068.1:6758-7129 GCA_002405805.1 Cyanobacteria bacterium UBA4641
TGAAACAAGTTCAGAATGACAATATAAGAAATCTCGTCATTACGAGAAAAACAAGCCGACAAAGTTTATTTTATAGACAATGCCCTTTCCCTACTCTTCAATTTTCTCAAACTTCAAATCATAACCTAAAACTTTAGCAAAAAACTTCATTTCATCATATTTGATGGAATTTCGAGCAAGCTTTTGAGAAATACCAAAAACTGTATACTTTTTGCCTGACTGTTCACTCGCAAGCCTTGCAAATTCAGTAATAGTCAATTTCTCTTTTATAAGCAAAATTCTAAAGTCTTCATTCACACTCATAAATAAATTATATATTTTCTGAAACATGTTGACATCTTTTTATTTATATGAGATTAATTTTATTATTT
>DHMN01000072.1 GCA_002405805.1 Cyanobacteria bacterium UBA4641
TCCATATAACTCAGGCATGACAAAAGTGCCCCCCTTCCGCTGAATCTCTGCATCCACCGTAAGAATCATGCCTTATTGAGCAGACACTACATAGCCTGAGGCGCAGCCAAAAGCACACGCGAAACTCTGATCAGTCAGAATCAAATGTGCGCAAAACTTCGGACACTACCAACTGTTCGCTTGCATCTCACAAAAAAAGACAAAGCATCCATCAAGCGGCTTTTCCATAAACCGGAGGTTCGGTACGCGGCAGAAGAACCATAATGATATTATCTATGTCCAGCCCAATAACCTCCATGTTTCAAAAAATACCATTTGTGTGTTGCAAGACATTGGAAATAACTTGGCGAATTACAGGAACACACACTGCATTCCCCAACTGTTTATAAGCAAAACTATTCTGTGGGTGCAATATATATGAATCTGGATATCCTTGTAATCTGGCACATTCCCTTGGGGTTATCCGGCGAATTCTTCCATTGTGATAAATTCCAAGACGATTAGAGTCAGATGAAGTTAAGGTAATCGAAATACTTTCTGGATCAAGAAATTTGAATACTTCAAACGACATATTGCCGCAAACGGGATTATATTTGCCTGAGCTGTCTACTTTCAAATATCCCTTTTTCAGCAATGATGCAATAACTGATTCAACATCTTTATCAAAATAAAAAGTTTTGATTTGCTCTAGACTGAGGGCTTTACCATCTTGGTGAGTGCCAAAGTCATGCCGTCTTCTGTTGGAAACCAGCATATTCATAAAGGTGATTTCTTTTTCTGAACACTCACCTTTGCGCCCCAAATCCCAAGAATGTATTGAATTGCCATGTCTGGTATCAATTAAGCGTTTACCATGCAACTGTTTAAGATCCCCGTTGACAATTTTTGTCAGGGCATTGCAAAACCATTCTGAACAATCAAATGATGCATCTGGATTGTCTTCTAAAATATCTTTCACCAATTGATCCTTTTGATCAACTTGGTAATTCCATAAATCAGGCTCTTTATTTTTGTATGAATGAGAATTGCTTGCCCCTAGGTTGTTGTCCAACGTTAAGTTTGGGACAGTTTTTAGTGTGCCGACAATATATAGCCTTGTTCTATTTTGAGGAACCCCCATTGAACTGGCATTGATGAGTCGATATTCAACATTGTAGCCTAAATCTCTAAGATGCGCTAAAATAGTTTGAAAAGTTTTACCTTTGTCGTGAGTTATCAGCCCTCGAACATTTTCCAAAAAACAAAATAAAGGCTTATATTTCTTCAAAATACGTTCAACCTCAAAGAACAAAGTCCCACGTGTATCAGCAAAGCCTAACTGTTTCCCCGCATAAGAAAAGGCCTGACAAGGAAATCCTGCCAACAGGGCATCAAATTGAGGAATGTCTTCCAGTTTTGTTACGTCTGCATAAGGGTTTACGCCAAAGTTCAATTGGTATGTTTCACAAGCTTTTGGATCAATTTCTGCACTTTTTACACATTCTGTAGCATAGCTGTGTTCCGCAAGTGCCTGCTCAAAAGCGAGTCGAATTCCACCTGTTCCTGCAAACAAATCGATGAAACGTACTTTTTGCATTAGCAGTTTCCCTCAATAAACTTTGCTAATTCTTTAATTCCTGCATCAGAAAAGTTTACACTACAATCGCTGAATTGCAAAATAGTTGATACTGCATTGCGGCGTTGAAAATTTCCGGAACCATCTATAAATATAAGCAACTTTATGTCCTTTTTTATGCAACAGCTTTTGCCGCTCTTTTGCCAACAGTGATTTTCGTTCAATAACAGAATTTGTTGTTACCTGAAAGCTAATTTCAATTGCGCAAGAGTGACTTGTTGTTGGGTTTGACACAACAATATCAAAAGTTGTTTCGTTTTTGTTGTTTTGAGTAATTCCAGCAATATTGTGCCCTCCGATAACATAAGTGTTCGGCAAGTATTTTTTTAATCTGGAAACGCACGATTCTTCACACACATGTCCGCAGTCATTTGCTGTAGATCCTCCCGTTATTCGGCTGACATATATGTAACGTTGTTTGACAAATTCTTCTAATTCAGCAGGATGCCCAATTAGACTTCCGACAATACATTTTTGTATCAATTCATCAGGAAGATTGGGGTTGTTGATGGCAACACCACCCCAAAGCAATAACATTATAACATCTTTTAATTCTTTTGAGAGCCTGCAATCAGACAGCAATGTATCCTTATCAATGCAAAGCCTTTTATTTGTCCAACAAGGTCTTGTGGCTGAAAATGCATATGTGAAATTTTTTCCATTCCATTCAAATTCTAACTTCCCAGAAGGGAACAAGGTTGAAAAATCCTTTGAAAAGCGTTGCAATCGTTCTCCACCGATATCAGTAAGAACACTTAAATGCTTTAAAAAAATATTTGCTCGAAGAGTTGAAGTTGCAGATAGAACATCTGCCCAGGAAGTCGGACTTGCATCAGCACATTTTAAAATGCTCAAAAATTTATCTTGAGTCTGTATAAGCATTGGAATTGGATTTACTTTTGCAACCGCTTCAGAAATTTCCTGAGGCCAATATCTACAAGCATTTTGTTCCAATTGTTCGATTGTTTTTGCCATCTTAACTTCCCTGTCTTTATAATTTCTAGGCTACGTAACGTTTTTTCTGTAAATTTTCCGAATCCCTGGCGTCGACCTTTCAGATAGACCTTCCCATTGGCAAGCCACTTTTCGTCCAG
>DHMN01000076.1:0-19122 GCA_002405805.1 Cyanobacteria bacterium UBA4641
TCAGAATCTATCAATGTTGATTTAGTCACCCTGAATTTATTTCAGGGTCTCTAGTATAACAAATTAAGTATTAGACTAATATGTTAAATTTGAGATTCCGAAACAAGTTCGGAATGACGCATGTTCCCTCGCCCCTTGTGGGACACTAGCCGAACCAACGAGCAACGCGAGTTGTGTGAGACTGCGTGCCGTATGGCTGAGGGTTAGGGAGCGGGGGAGTAATTAGAGATTTTTAATCCTTTCAGAATAACTGATTTTGTCGGCAGGGCAATGCCGACCTACATTTAATAGCCCGCCGTCCAGCCTTCTTGCCTTTCTGCCCTCTGCATACCTACATTCCAACAAGCAAATCTTCCAAATTATCCTCCAAGAGACTCTTTTGGAACTGTTCACACTCGATAATCAATTCAAAAATCTGAGAATATTTTGCACTATGCAGAACTTTTGAAATATCATCAACGCCTAAAAATTCTATTGTATAAAATGCAGAATTTTTATCCAAAATTTTAATAAATCCAACTTCCTCATACAATGCCAACAACATTTCAAATATCTTCAACGATTTGCCCAAAAAGCTTGCACAGCGCACAAGTTCAACCTTTCCGCCATTATTATGAGCGGCAAATTTCAACATGCCTGTAAAAATTTTCAAAAACTCTTGTTCATCAAGAATTTTAGGCTCGTAATTCATAAAATGAACCCCTTTTGGCTGTGATTTTTCCAAAATTAATTCAAGAGTTTGCCTATCTGCAGGATAATCAAAAAACATGACAACATCACATTTCGGAATATCCTGTCTGGTAAAGGTTTTTGAGCAAATATTATCATACGATTTTATAGTATCTAAAGTATACTTACTTTCCGCAAAAACTCTTATATTCAATTTTGAATTTCTGATATAGTCGTTCACATTAGCCAAAATGCCTGTTTTAGTACGGTTATCATAGATTTTGTAATTGCATTTTGACAGAATTTCTTCTTTTATCGCATCAGAATGAATATCATCAACAATCAATTGTACAGAAGTGTTGCCGTTAAATTCATTTATCTGCGGATGGAACGCGATATCCAAACTGTCACCGTTTGACAAGCCGATATCACCCTTTTTCCACCAAATCGCAGTGAAATCATTCGCACCTGAAGATACATTCAGGCGCAAGTGCGAATTATCAGCTCCCATAAGCCTTTTTTGAGTAACCTTCAAATTATCCATTTCAAAAATCGGACTTGGATTAGACGCGCCAAAAGGTTCAAGCTGTGAAATTTCTTCTATCAAGTCAACCGTCACATCTTGTGGCTCAACCAACAAATCGATTTTGACAAACGGTTTTAATTCTTTTGTTGAGGTGTACTCTCTAACGGTTTCATTTAAAGCCTTTTTGACTATTTCAAACGGAGTTTTCTCACCTGTAAAACTCAACCCTGCAGCAAGTGTGTGCCCCCCAAAACCATCAAATAATTCACCATTCGTGGCAATCACATCATACAGAGGTACTCCCTCAATACTTCTTGCGGAACACCTGTATTGGTCTTTTTCCTTGACATAAGTCATCAAAAACGTCGGTTTGTAATACTTTTCAACCAACTTCGATGCCACAATTCCGATAATTCCGATATGCCAAGCATCACTATACAAAACAATTGCAGGATTTTTGTTTCCCTCTTTTTGAACCATCGCATCTGCTTGCGCAAAAACTTCTTGGCACAAAGTTTGACGAACCTTGTTCAACTCATTCAGTGTAGTGACCGCCATTTCAACTTCTTGCGGATTTTCAGAAATCAAAACTTTTAAAGCCGCATCAACAGTATCCAACCTACCTGATGCATTAATTCGCGGAGCTATTCCAAACGCAACATTTTCAGAGGTTACCCCTTTGGTAATATCATATCCGGCACTTTCCAAAAGTCGTTTTAAGCCATGATGCTTACCTCGCGAAATCAAATCCAAACCTTTTGTCACAAAATACCTGTTTTCGCCTAACAACGGCACAACATCGGCAACCGTTCCAACTGCAACAAACGGCAAAATTTCGTAAATAAATTCAGTTTTGTTGTATTTGGTCAATAGCGCTTGAGCAACCTTGAACGCAACCCCACAACCTGCAAGATAGGTCAAATGCTCAATTTGGCGTGCTGACAAACTCTCATCCAACGCATTTGGAGCTTTTGGGTTAATAATCGCATAAGCCGGCGGTAATTCTTCTGGGGCTTCGTGGTGGTCAGTGATTATGACATCTATAATTTTAAAACTGTTGATAAATCTCACTGCATCAACATCTGATATCCCACAGTCAACAGAAATTATCACTTTTGGCTTGACTGTTGTCATAAGCTTAATTAAAGCCTTTTTATCAAAACCATGACCTTCATTTTCCCTATCAGGGATAAAATAATGAACATTTGCGCCTAAAAATTTAAGTGTTTTATATATAACAGAGGTCGAAGTCACACCATCAGCATCAAAGTCGCCGTAGATTATGATTGTTTCGGAATTGTCAATCGCTTTTGATAAACGTTCTATGGTTTTACTCATGTCAGTAAAAACATCAGGAGAAGTCAACTTCATCTCAAGCGGATGCAAAAATTCGTTAATTTCATCCTCTGTTTTTAATCCGCGCGATAATAGTAATCTTTTTACCAACGATTTTTCACTAGTGTTTTTATCTTCTAAAATCCATTCTTTTTTCATATTCCCAAGTCCCTATTAATAAAATGATAGCACAGAAATTCAGGATATTAAATTATGTAAATTTCTTTTTATTTTGTAAAAAATAATCTAAAATGTTGTATACAAATAGAGTTTACAACTACGATGGAGGAATATACTTATGAAAAATTTATCTAAACTTTTTACCCTTAGTTTAGGTTTAGTGTTGGCTTCTTGCACAGTAGCAATGGCAGAAACAACTCAATTTACACCGCTAAACTTTAGCGACAGCTCATCAGTAAAAGCAACAACAAGTTCATCAACCGTTTCAGGTACTGAACCTAAAAAGACTGATTTGTTAGAGCCAAGCCAAGTTGTAGCCGGTACGAAAATGCAAAACGCTATTTTGCAAATTGATAACGCACAAGTTGAAATGAGAAACAAATTGTTGAACTACAGAACAAACTATACAGAAGTAGATTCAAAATACAACACAGTAAAATCTGAAAGAAAAGCAGCAAAAAAACAAATCAAATATGCTGAAAGAAAAATCAAAAACTTGGAAAGAGCAAAAACAAAAATCAGAAAAAACTTTGAAAGACAAATGAATATTTAGTTAGTTATTTGTTACAAAAAGGCTGCCAAGTGAGAGCTTGGCAGCTTTTTTGATGAAAATATTACGAAAATGATAACAAGGGCTTGATTTTAAAAAATGTTTATAGTACATTTGTTCATGCGGAAAGACTAACGCAAAACATAAGGGCTGCTAGCTCAGGTGGTTAGAGCGCACCCCTGATAAGGGTGAGGTCGGTGGTTCGAGTCCACTGCGGCCCACCATTTCATACAAGTCGAACTTGGTGAAATGCTTTCAAAAGAGCCAATAGGCTCTTTTTTAATGCCTTTAAAGCATGTTACCTTAGTATTTGCAAGGGTTTTGGCGAATTCATCATATCCATATTCATCAATACCCTGTTTTGCAAGTCTAATTAGTTTTTCAAGAGTAGCAAAAGGTTCTGCAAAGGTCATTTTGACCTTTTTGGCATTCACTGTAACTGAAGAATAAGTTTGTCTGGCTAATTGTGCAATCATTTCAGGAGATAATTCAGAATAAGGCATGCCTGCTTTTTTGCAAATATCTAAAATTTTCATGCCTGTTGCCATATAATCAACATTTGCCTTTTGGTGTCGTTGCAACTCAGCATTGAGCCTATTCAACTTGAACTCATACTCATTTTTGACGTTAATCCACAAATCCATATCTATAACTTTGTTCAACTGGTCAAGATACATCTTTTTTAGAATTTCTGTGCATTCTTCAATTTCTTTGTTCAGCCTTTTGACTTCATTTTGATTGTAGTTTTGTTCGTCTTTCAAACTCTCTGCAAGCGAAGTTTTGACTAATTCATATAGTTTGTCATTCAACCCAATTCTTAGAAGATGCCTGCGGAGAGCTGCTGTCATTTCTTTTTCAGAAATACATAAGGTATTGGTACAAGTAGGGTCGTTGTGAGTGCAACGGTAATAAATTTTCTCATATTTTTTCTTTTCCCCACTAATGGAATAACCGCATATTTCACATTTGGCAATTCCAGGATACAAAAAGTGAAAGTTTTTCCTAACCTTAGATTTGCAGACTTTTTGAAAGGCTTGTTGAGCCTTTTCAAACAAATCATAACTAACTATCGCAGGGTGTTTGCCTTGGTAGATAACACCGTTGCAACGCATTTGTCCTGTGTAAATAACATTTTTGAGCATACTTTCTAAAACGCACTGTGTAATCTTCGGACGTTCAGATTGGTAATAGTAGCCGTCCTCAAATAACTTTTCAGAGAGTTTGCGGAGAGAGTAGCGACCAGTTGCAAAAAGTTCAAATGCCCTACGAACAAAACCTACTCGTAATGGGTCAATGTAGAGAGATTTTTTCGCACCTCTTTTGTAACCGTATGGAGGTTGGAATGGCCAGTACCCCTGTTCAAGCCCCTCATGTAAACCTTTTGAGATTTCTTCAGAAAGATTATCTATGTAGTTTTTTGCCATTAGAACCTTAATCCCATGGATAAATTTGTCATGGGATTTGGAATTTTTGCTAATAATGCTACCTTCTTTCACTAGATGAACTTCTAAGTCGTAATCTTCAAGAGTAACATAGTCTTTGAAGTTACGATATAATCTGTCAGTTTTTTCCACAAGAATTGTTCTTGTGTCAGGATTAGCTTTCAGGTAATCAAGCATGGCATTGTAGTTTGTCCTGCCTGCTTTCTTGGCAGTTTCAGCGTCTGAATACTCTTGAACTATTTCAAAACCATTTTTTTGAGCATATTCCCGTAATAACTTCAACTGTGCAGGAATAGAAAATCCCTCTTTTTCCTGTTCTCTGCTTGAAACTCTTGCATAAATAACGACTTTTTTGTAATCCATAATCTGAACTCCTTGAATTTTTCTGAACTTCCTTTGTTTTCATTTTTTGTCATTTTGCAAAAAAGTAAAGTGTTCCGAATTTAGGCTAAAATCATTGGAATGTCAGGAGCGTAGAATAAAAAATACTGCAAAATTCATAAAGAAAAAGAAAAATTTTTGTTTGTGTCAAAAAAGTGTAGTTGGTGAAGTCCTATGGCTGAAACCATAGCAAATAAAAGTCTTTTGCAAATAAAAGAATGTCGCTTGGGTGTGGCTAGAGTGTTGTTGTGGGTGTAGTTTTCTATACTCAGATAAAGAAAAACCACACAAGTTGTTTGTGCGGCAAGAAATTCAGATAAAAATCTAAATTTTAGAGTAATAGCAAAATTCTCTATCTTTTGCGGATTTTGCGAAATGCAGATTTGAACGTCATTTTTAGACCGTTTTCATCGCACTTGAAGATATTTGCAACTAATTCAAGTATTTTTCTCTTTGTCAACATATCAAAACTAGTAAATAAGTCAAAAAGTCTTTTTTCACGAGCTTTGAGCATAGTAGATTTGACCATTTCAATTTGTTTTTTAACTACATAGATTTTTGAGTCTAAATCACCGTATTTTTCTTTGATTTGGGTAAGTTTGCCCTCAATATACTGTTTGTCTTCAATTTTATTTTGTTTAACCATTTTCAAAAAATCTTGCTCACTGTGATATTTACGACTAATATCTCGTTTCAATGTAGATAGTTTTTGTGTCAAATCTGAAAGCTCGTCTTTCAAAACCGATGTCACGATGTCGTCAGGGATAAGCCCTAGTCGTATTTCTTTTAGATATGTACTCAAATCATCATCAATCTTAACTTCATTAACATTAACCGATTTTTCACATTGTGGATTTGTGCAACGGTAATACACGTATGTTTTGCCATTAGGTTTGACCTTAACATCACCAGTCATATAATGTCCGCAATTAGAACAAGTCAAAAGTCGAGAATAAAGTAGATTGTTTTTGCGTGAACATTTTGGAGTTAAGTCAAAAAGTTTTTGAACTTTTTCAAATAACTCATCTGATATAATAGCCTCATACGTACCATTCACATATTCATCAGCTTGTTTCACATAAAATTTTCCGGTATAGAATGGATTTTTCAACATAGAAATTAGAGATTGTTTTGGAATCATGCCTGACGGTTGTTTTTCATACCTAAAACCCTGAGCATAAAGTTCATCAATAACTTCTGTAATAGTAAATTTCCCTGTTGCATAGAGTTCAAAAGCCTTTTTCACAAAATTAGCACGTTCAGACATAACCGCTGCTTTCCCAAGGTCAGTATCATTCATATAGCCATAAGGGCATTGCGTAGCTCGAAAACCACTAAGATTTTTTGCAACAATACCTGCATTGCATCTTTGCCTATCTAAACGTACACGATAATTAGAAAAAGTTATTTCCATATCGAATAGCATATAATCAGCAGGGTCGACAGGGGCTTGCATAATACGGTTTTCGACAACAAGAACAACTATAATCCCATAGTCATCAATCAATTCTTTGATGACGTCGCTGTCAGTTCCATTTCTTGTAAGTCTGTCGGCATACGCACAAACAAGCACTTTTGCTTTACCGTCTTTGAACATTTGTACCATTTTATTAAACTTAGGTCTTTTCCCGCCTTTCATAGCACTAACATTTTCAGAAAATCCCTCAATAATATTCATTTTGTATCCTCTGCAAAAAGTTTCACATATTTCCTTTTGGTCATCTAAAGACGTACCTTTTTCTTGCTCTTTGCTTGAAACTCTACAATAGTAAATACAATCAAGCGATGTTAGATTTTCCCATTTATTAAGTACGTCTTTGTAGTTAAATATCATAATATTTTATACTCCTTTTTGTTTTTATGTACTGCTGAAAACCAACCCTGCATAAGACTACACAGGGTGGTTTTTCATTTTCAAATAGAATTAATCCTCATCATTTCCTTTATTTGCAGGATTTGCAAACCAGTAATTCTTTTGCGTTTTTATTTTTTCCAGCAAGTAATCATTTCCTGAAACATCAATAGAGATAGCTCTATTCAAGCCTTTCATAACAACAGATTTAGTATCAAAACGTTTGTCATTTGCCACTAAAAGCCTGAATTGTGCAGGGGACATCATGTTTTGCGGATTAGCAACATTGAATTTCTCAATATACCTGTTAAGATTAAGTCGCAAAGTAGTACCATGGATAAGTTTGTAATCTTGTCCATAATCAAGTCTATCCGCAACTAGCATACAAGTTATGTCGTTCAGAATAATGTCGGAGGATTTGACTTCGGAATTCAAGTAACTTTGGTATTTTGCATTGTAATCAATCGCTATTTGTGCCAAATTCACAAGAGGGTATTTCAGAATAGAATTCACTAAATACCACATTGTGCAAGAAATTGCTAAATTAGAGATATGACGACCTTTTTCTGGTATAAGTTTGTTAAGTTGGTCATAAATGTATCTATACACCAAAACTATTCCTTTTCTACAACGCAAGAATACTGGTAAAATTTGAGATAATTCCTTACGCTTTTCGACATCAAAGTACGGAAAATTTTCCAAATTGAATTCACCTTTTTTCATGTTCACAAACGCTATCCTAGAGAGTAACTCTAATGAAATATCTCTAAAGAAGTGATTCGATGTTGAAACTAAATTTGTCAAAATTTTCGTTTTTTCGACACCGTCTTTTTTCCCTCGACCTCGAGATATTGCGTTGTAGATATTTTTCACCACAGGAGCTAACTTTCCAAAGATTTCAGGAGGTAATTCTTCAATAAATACAGGGATATTCATACGAGAATAAAGTTCCTGCATAATTGCATAAGGTGTCGAATTTCCACTCATAAAGTCGGAGTTTTTGCACAATCCGAAAATTGCCGATATTGTTTTCACTATCGTACTTTTCCCTGAATTTGATTCTCCGATGAAGAAAATCGGCGGAACACCCTCTGCTTCCTTTTGGAAAATATCCCAAAAGATAGTACCTAAAGCCATTCCAAAACAGACCAAAACCTCTGATTTTGGAAAAGTTCGACATAAGGTAGTAAAAAACTCTCTAAAGACATCTTCAGATTTTCTCTCTACAGGGTAGAGCATTGGTCTGCAAGTATTGCCCATGTCAACGAGTGAATTTTCAACGCTGTCATAATTTTTCGTTTCATCAATCTTTTGAGCATAAGTAAGTTTTTGTGTTGCAAAATCATAAATTGCATTTGCCCAAATAAATTGACCGTTTTGGTTACCTGCACATGCAAAAATATTTTTGTTTTTTGCGTTTTCGTACCATTTTTGTTTGAGTTCCCTGAAATCTTTTTCTTTCATGGGCATATCTAAATTTGCGGTAACGGCTGATATTGCAGTTTTCCAACTCCTAACATCTGCCAAATCTCTACTATTCAGTCTAATAGTAAATTCATTACCATTTTTTCCAACGGTACGAATTTGGGACATAACTACTTCACTTTTGGTCTGTGGCTCTGTCCTATTGTCGATTTTCACTAGTATTCTAATAACCTCAACACTAGCATTTTCTGCTTCGTAGTCCTCTTGGACTTCTTCCGCAAATTCGTTTTGTGAATAATCCTGTTTTTGTTGAACTACAGGAACTGGTAAAAATTTCTTTTCTTCAAAATTAGTCATTGCAAACCTCCCTTACGATTTCTTCAACAATAATGTGAAGTAACTCTGCTAACATACTTTTTTCGGGTTCCGAAAAATTTGAACCTGTAAGTTGTAAAATATTTTGTTTCATTTTTCTACTTTCTCCTTTTTATTCTTTTTTCTTATCTAATTTTTGCAGGCCTACATATTAATAAATTCTGTTATGTTCTATTTCGGGGTATTTTATTCTATATGCAAAAGCCCAAATTTAGTCCAAAAATAGGCTAAATAACTTGCGACCATTGGGATACAGCGATTTTTTAACAAAACCACATTTTTAAGATTTATGTGGTATAGTATAAGAATGCTTAGCAAAAATAAAAAAAGACTTAAAGTAAAAAATCCAAAATGCCCACGATGTGGCTCTTTGTTAAAAATTTATGATTATTATGGACCTAAGAAAGCTGTAAGATATGCCTGTCCTAATCAAAATTGCGAACTAAAAACCATTTCCGAGAATACTTTATTAAAAAAGCAGTTTTACAAATGCAAATATGAACTTATATACAATGTTTTGATACGACTAATTGATGAAAAAAAGCTATTGAAGAAAACTATTTTATCAAAAGGAATGATAGACCAAGGAATAGTGGAAGAATGCATTAAAGAACTTCTTAGACATTCAAATAAACATTGTTTAGATGATGCATTTACTGCTATACCAATGACATTTGAAGATGTAAAGAATATTTATAAAAACTATGAATTACCATACCCATTTATAGTTCTATTTCCGACAAGGCATAAAGAACTATATACTTGTATTGTACATAAACATAGTCTTCCAATTACTAATAATGAGCATAAACGTAAATATTATGACTTACGTATGGGAGTTCACAAAAAAGACCCTCTTCATGAAGAATAAAAGCTATGCTACTGACAATAATCACCAAATTCACAACGCATTTCTTGGGCATATTCTATAACCTGTTCTGATTTTTGGGCATTTTCAGTATCACCAATAGCCTCAAATAACATTTTGGCATTGTAGTAACTATCTATTGCCTCTCGATATTTTCCTTGCTTCAAATAAATGTTTCCCATAGCATAATTCGATTTTGCCGTAAATGCAGTGCCTTCGTCTTCTGCCGAAGAAGGGACAAAACTACTATTTGTTTTTGGTGTTTCAGAGTTAGAGTAATTGGTATTTTGCGGTTGTGAATTTTGCAAAGTTTCTTGTTTGTTTTCCAATTCTTGTTTTTGGGCGTTCGTTTGGATAACTTGCCCTCTTAACCTATTCATATCTGAAAGGGTGTCTATGCCACTTCTGATACCGTAAAAAATACTATTCAATTCAGTTGCAGATGTAGATAAACCTAAAAATAATACTGCTGAAATAATTGCAAATTTTTTCATATTTTTCTCCTTTTTAGTAGTAACAGTACCCATTTGGTCGGTTGCATTCCAATTCTGCAACATAATCAAAATATCTATAGCATTCGTCTGCTTTTTCGTAATTTCCTAGCAACTCATACAATTCTTTCGCTAGCCATGCATTATCCATTGCTTTGCGATAATCTCTCTTTTTCGTATAAATTTCGGCTATGCTAATTCTTGCAAGAGCAATTTGTTTTTTGTCTGGACTGTAACGGATTACCTGATTAAAGTCATATAGAGCCTTGTCATAATCTGCAAGTTTTGTTTGGTAGATATATCCTCTATCAAGGTATGCAATAGCATAATCATTTTTCAAATTGATTGTTTTGGTGAATGCTTCTACTGCTTCTTTGTTTCGATTAAGGTTCATCAAGACTAAACTTTTTCTGAACCAATTTTCATGGTTTTCAGGTTTCAATGTAAGCAAAATGTCGCATACAGTTAGAGCTTCGTTGTACTTTTTGGCTGTGAATAAGGCTAAGTTTTTCTTTGCAAAATCAGCATGTGTTTTTTGAGCAGTTTTCAAGTCAAATTTTGCAGCAGCTTCTATTAGATTTTTGCTTTTTGCAAGTTGGTTTGCATTCAATGCACTAACGGCTTTGTCAGAAAGTTCCTGACTATATTTTTGAGAATTTTCAGACTTTGTTTTTGCAACCAAGTCAAAAAATGCTTTTGCAGTAGTACTGTCATTTTTCTCTAGCTCTGAAAGCCCTTTTGCAAATATTTCTTTAGAAATATCATTGTCTTTGTTGGTATTCAAAAGATTTGCAATTTCTATCATTTTCATTGCTTTTTCAGTTTCACCAACATAGACATTCTTAATACTATTGTCCACAAGAGTATTGCAAATTGTTGGAAGAGAAAAGAAAATTGCAGTTCCTAAACCTACTAAAATAATCAAAGAAATACCTATAATTTTTGCAGGGGATTTTTGTTTTTCCTGCTTTGCAGTTGTTTTTGAATTCAAGGAAATTTTTAGATTTTGGAAACATTTAGCAAAACCCAATTTCCCTTTGCGACTTAAGATAATGCAAACAACTAACAACAATAAACCAACGACACTACCGCCTGTTGCCCACCAGTTAATCAAACAAAATTCAAAATTAATAGGATTTTCTTTAGAATAATCAATTTTCCAAACATAAATATTCGTGTTGTCAGCGTCCTTAACATTTGTGTTAGATTTCACATCTATTGCCTGTTTTGGTACTTGTACTCGTAATTTTGACGAAATAAGGTCGTTAGGATTAACTTTAGAATCAGATGTTTTTGTTTTCGTTTTTTCAGGTTGTTCCAACTGTCCTCTAAAAATATATTTTTTGAAGAAAACATAATTCTTGACACTAAGAATGCTACCATTAGAATTTTGAGGAATAAGCATTGAGATTTTACTGAATTTTGCTTTAGAGATATTTTTACAAATCTCGATTTTTCTTGTTCCTACACCGTCTTTGCTATCAACATTTTGAACGGTTGTTTCGATTTTTATTCCGTTAGCCTCGGTATCAATATCTTTGGTTAAGTCATCTTTCGATGTGTCAGCATTGGAATCTGCATATTTCATAAGTTCTTGAGGGAAAAGTACAGTTGTTTCAACTTTCATATTGTCTTTGTTGTCAAAAGTAATTGTTGTGTCAGCCTTAATGCAACCAGTAGAAATAACTGCAATTCCACAAAGCAAGAATAAATAAGATAAGATACTCTTTTTCATAGTTAACCTTTCATTTTGTTATAATTTTATCGAAACAGTGTCGCTAAAGAATGTTCCGTCTTGGAATTCAATAGTGAAATTTTTCTCTTCAGGAATTTTGAAATACAACACTTCAGTTTTTTCCATTCCCGGATTCAATATATTTTGTGAAGAATTTAGAATTTCCATAACATTTGTGTAAACATTTCCTGCATAAATTGCCCCATTTTCATCAAGCAATCTAGCCTTAATATGAGGTTTGTAAGGTTCTTTGCCATTGTTTTTGATTTTCACAGTAATAACAAGAACTGGGGAATTTCCCATAGACGGAATTCCAAACCCTCTAAGGTAAGCTTCGTTAACTAATCTTTTTGAGATAACTTCAAAAGCAATACCATTGTGAGTTTCGTTTGTAGGAACAACTTCTTGAACTTTTTCTTGTTTAACTTCTTCTACAGGTTGACATATTTCAGCATTAGGATTGATTAAACAAGTTATTCCTGCACCGATTATCCATAATATAGCAACTATTATTGGCAATATTACAGTTAAAAAAATAATACAACCAACACAAGATGCACAACCATCAACATCTGAATTTTGATTTTCTTCACCAGCCATTTAAATAACCTTTCAAATAATAAAACCAAAATAATAATACCTGCTAACCATAAATCTGTAAATAGTGTTTTCGTATGAAATTATTTAGTCTTTCATAGAATACTAATACCCTAATAGGCATAATCACGCAAATATACTATCATAGAAAAGATACGAGGAATAAATATGGTAAGAAGAAAAAAGTTGGGGAAAGATACTCCAATGCTAACGACTGCTATTGTAGCAGAAATGTTAGGAATAACCCCAGATAGATTAAGAACATACGATTCAGAAAAACTAATCCATACTCACAGAGTAAAGACAGGTCAAATTCAGAAAAGGCTCTACACAGAGAACGACTTAGAATGGCTGTTGTGTCTTAGAAGTCTTGTCAAAGACCACAAAATGAGTATTTCCTCTATCAAAATTCTTTTGCAAATTCTATCACTTAACCCATCAATGGTTCTTCCGAAAAACGAGATAGGTGGAATACTCTACGATATGTCCCAAAATCCAAACTTCAAACGTGTTGTGAAGAACTTCTAATACTCTTTTGTTAGAGAGAAAAAAGTGTTGTCGGTGAAGTCGAAAAGAAAAAATCAAGCAAAATAAAACTTTCAGCGAAAATGTTTCTGTTGTTTTGCAGTTGTTGGACTGTTGCAGAGGTGTAGTATTTTTCACAAAAATAACAGAAAACAGTTAGAAAATTTTTCAGGAAAGCAAAATGCGCCAAAATGCTAAACAAGTTAGCATTTTGGTCGAAAGTCGTGAGATAAATGTAGATTTTTTGGAATGGATACTGTCAAAATTTTCAGATAAAAAATAGATAGATTGCAGACGATTTGCAGAGATAAAATTCACTTGTAAGATAAAAATAACACCGAAAAATTGCATAAACCTAGAATTTTCACATAGGGTTTCCTACAAATTTTAGACTAAGACCAGAATTTGGTTTTAGAAGTTCAAGTTGGACTTTGGGACTGAACAGTTTTCGGTAATCCCTGCATATCTCTAACAACCTGCCAATTTCTCTATTGTCGAAGAAAACTCTTGTAGCAAGCAATTTAGATTGTTGTCTTTCATGCATAACTTGTTTTGCACGATACACACAAAGTTTTCTGTTTTCACTCAACGCACGCACTAACAAGGCTCGAACATAGTAGCGATTGAAGTCGGAAAATGCAAGAGTTTCACGAATGTTAGACGGAATTTTTCTTCCAATACTGTCTTTTTCTCTAAAGTAAGAGGGTAAGAGTTTTTGTTGCAAAGTATCAGGGGTTCCAGTAGAAAAACACTCTTTCAGCAGTCTTTTGTAGGTAAACATGCCTGTAGCAGTCAGAGATTTTGGCTCATAAAACAAACCTGTTCTGAGGTCAAAATCTAACTCACTGAGCATAACTAATCTTGTTTGTTCGTCTAAGTCTGGGAAATGTGTCATAAAAAATCTCCTTGTAATTTGTGTCAACAAACAAATTTTCAGGAGATTGGCTCTCTTGTGGAATTTCAGAATAGGTCTGCAATTTTTTGTCTACAGGAGTTCAGAATTTCGTGTCAGAAAAAATGTAGCTTCAGAACATGCCCAAATCATAGACTAGGCAGCAATTTGGCGAATTTGGAGTGTTAAATCGTATGTCAAGGTCCATATTTAAAACACAATAATAGCAAGGCTTTTAGACCTTGCTTTTTTAATGCAAATTTTTATAAAAATACTTTTATGTAATATTTATGGACTGACCTGTTTTGTGTAATTGTTATAATTCAGTCATACTCTGCAAGATTGGTAACATTTAATAATAAAAAAATGAGCAACCATGGTAAGATTGCTCAAAATTTTTAACTAAATCTTTACTAATTAAAGTTTGCTAATGCTTCGACTGCCGAAATTTCTTGCTCTCGCATTGTATGAGTATACCGCATTGTGGTTTGAATGCTTGCATGGTTAAGGATTTGTTTAACAACCGGAAGTGGAACACCTGATAAAATTTATAACAGACTGAAAAACCAAGATATAAAAATGACTTTGTATATGGATGATTTTACAATATCTGCGGCAAAGCATATTTCAAGTAAAGTCATAAAATGCATTCAACATATATTGGCAGAACATGAATTACGCTTAAATTATAACAAGATAAAACAATTTGAACCAAATATTGCCTATGCTACAGGTATTGTAATTAAACCCAATAGGGCATTTTTTGTTGTAATTATTTATAAATCTGCATTTGTTCTATTTGCTATTTTATTTTTAACTAGCAAAAAATTTTATCACCTGTTTTAATACAATATTCAAGAAAATTAATTAAATAAAAAAGGGGAAATAATGAGAATATCTGCAATACAACAAACTCAAAATAATTCAAAAATAAATATAAAAACTAATCACAAAGCAGTGCATAACAGTTTTGTCAATGCGCCAAGCGCAAATGGGGTGTCTTCTTTAGCCAATGTGTCTTTTAGCGGACTGGTTAAAATCACACCGAATACAAAAATGAGAATGTATGCTGAGCAATTATTGACAAATTTGAAAGAAAATCAAAAAGTTTATATCACCGCAGATTCAAAATACCTGCCATTTATGAATATTTTATCAGAAACCGCATATAAAAAAGGGTCAGACAAAGTTCAATATCAAGTTTTAGAACCTGAACTTGAGGCACTGAAAAAGAAATACAATATCACAGAAGATTTTGACTACAAAAAAACTCAAAAAGAAACCTTAAAAGGAGCAAACGCTTTATTCTTCAAATTTTCAACAAAAAATAACCCTTACAAATTATCAGGATTAACCAACACGGAGGAGGCAAAAGAAGTTGAAAAAGTTCAGTCAAAAATTCCACAAAGAATTTATGACAAATTCAAAATCAATCCGCAAGAAATTTTCAAAGATGCACTTGACCTAAAAGATGGGCAATCTGTCTGTATCATTGCAGAAAGAGAACATTTGCCTTTCGTAACCAAACTTGTTGATTACCTGTATTCAAAAAATAAAACCAAACTGGTAAACGTAAGTATTTCTGGTGATGAAAATGTAAGCATGCTAAAACACGCTAAAGATAGTGTCCTAGAGGAATTTCCAACTATTGAAAAATTAGCAAATGAAGAGTTTACCAAAAGAGATACTGCTTATTTAGAAATAAATGCAGGATTTCAAAATGCAATGAAAGGCGTTCCGATAGAAAGAATAACAAAATGGTCAAAAACCAGAAGTGCAGCATTGGCAGAAACTCGCAATATCAGATTCAATGAAACTCCATGGCTTGTTTATTATATTCCAACAACAAAAACTTGCCATTCAGCTTATCCTGAAATCAAAGACCCACTAAAAGCCATTGAAACCGCCTATATCGAGGCAAACAAAATCAACAGAACAGGAGCTTTTGGAGAACACAGAAAAAATTTAATCGACAGAACAAACAAAATGAACGAACTTGTAAAAAAAGGTTTCAGAACCTTCCACTACGAAAGTTTCAACCCCAAAACAGGCAAACCTGACGGCAAGACAAAGTTTAACGTCACACTTTCGCCAAAATCAATGTTTACAGGCCCACTTCTTGAATACAAGAAAAATAACCACTTAACCATCCCCAATATTCCAACAGAAGAAAGTTTTTCTGCACCACTGGCAAATTCTGCAAACGGTAAAATAGCCGTGACAAAACCGCTTTTGATAAACGAAAAACTCGTGGATGGAATTACTCTTGAATTTAAAGACGGAAAAGTCGTAAAAGTCAGTGCGGATAAAAATGAAGATGTGCTAAAAGAATTTATTTCTACACACAAAAATGCCGATAGACTAGGAGAGGTCGCACTTGTCGCAGATTCACCAATCGCCAAAACAGGTAGATTTTTCAATACAACATTGGTTGATGAAAACGCGACTTGCCACTTAGCTTTAGGAAAAGCTTATAGCTTTTGTATTGAAGGCGCAAGTAATATTGCTGATTATAAAGAGTGCCAAAAATTCTTAAACAAAGAACACATCAACATTTCAACTGTTCATAAAGATTTTATGGTCGGCGGAAACAACGTCAAAATAACCGCAATCAACCCAGCCACCGGTGAAACCAAAACCTTGATTGAAAATGATAAGTTTATGGTGTAAGAAGGGTTTAGAATATTTTTTCAAATACTCCTTGTTCTAACTCATTTATATTATAAATAGTTTCAAGAACATCAAATGTTTCTTCTAAATTATTTTTAGCCTTATTCCAACCACAACCGTCAGTAAACCAAACAAAGGTAACTCCATCAATTGTGGAAACTTCTTGTGCTATCATCTTGTAACTACGTGCTGTTTCATTCAACTTTGAACCACCACTAGAATAAAAATTTGTTTCAACTAAATAAATTTGATTATCTGTTTTTATAACAAAATCAAATCGTTTTTCCATTTTTGATTTATTTGATATCGCTGAGAGATTTATATTCCACTTATTTTGAATTTCATGAATATACATTTCTTTAAAATATGTACTATTCTTTACAAAACCTGCTTTTTGAATATAACTTTCAACCAAATTTTCCATCAAATCACCACCGCGATTTTTACGAGCATTTGAATCTAACTCTGTTTCAACACCTGTTACGTAATCAACTAAATTATTGACTATATGGTTTTGTAATAAATCAAACAATTTAGTATTACGCATAAATTTTTTATAATCTGCAATACTATAATTCATTTTATTAAATGAAAATTTTTGCTCTCCGTCAGCATCTGTTACAGAAATTTCATTAGAACGTACAGCCAATAATATAGGAATACATCGCAATGTTTCTGGGTATTTTTTAATAATACGTTCAAAATCTTCTTCTATATTTTTTGAACCAACAAGTGTATTTAATATATTCAACTCAATTCTTATATTATCGACATTTT
This sequence comes from Cyanobacteria bacterium UBA4641, assembly GCA_002405805.1. Classification (GTDB taxonomy): domain Bacteria; phylum Cyanobacteriota; class Vampirovibrionia; order Gastranaerophilales; family Gastranaerophilaceae; genus Zag111. Next base: position 17,291 of record DHMN01000076.1, read on the forward strand.
GACATATTTTACCAAAATCAGAATAATAACCATAATCCGCAATACATGGTCTAAATGTTTTAAGCCATTTATTAAAATCTCTAGTCATAATTTTTAATCAAAACCTCCGAAATTTTACCTCTGCCAGCTGCATTTGCATTTATCATACGTGAGGCATAAACTTTTTGTATATTGTACTTACTATACAATTCATTAACAAAAGGAGTATCTGAATTAGAAACCATAAACTTAACTTTTTTTGAATGTAGTTCATCACAAACATCTCTCAACAAAAATTGCATATCAATATCAAAACCAAATTTTGTATAAGATGTAAAACTGGATGTTTCATTTAACGGAACGTAAGGTGGGTCAAAATAAACAAAATCACTAGATTTAACTTTTTCCAAAACTGTTGAAAAATTTGTACATTTAATTTCCGTATCTTTTAATAACTCAGAACAATTGTATAAATTATTTTTATCAATAATTCTCGGATTTTTATAATTTCCATAAGGAACATTAAAAAAGCCTTGAGAATTTACTCTATACATACCATTAAAACAGGTTCTGTTCAAATAAATAAATCTACTTGCTCTTTCTATATTTGAATAATTTTTATATTCAGAAGTTCTGTCAACATTTCTTATTGCTAAAAAATATTCTTTTGAAGTTTCATGTTTATTTAAGTCTAAAATCAAATCATTAACATTATCTCTAACAACCAAATAAAGATTAATTAATTCTTCATTAATATCTGCAATGTAACCCTCTTGAGGTTGCAGCTCAAAAAACAATGCACCGCCACCTAAAAAAGGTTCAAAATAACGTCCGAAAGTTTGTGGCATATTTTTCAATAATTCTGGAAGTAACTGACGCTTGCCACCCACCCATTTTACAATTGGATATGTTTCATTTTTTAAGTTTTCTAAAACTACTGCCACAAAAAGTCCTTTTCTATAAATATCTCTGACTATTATAGCATTAGCAAAACCATGTGTAAACTTATTTCATTTATACCAAAGTGGGCGGAGAAGTAAACTTCTCCGCCCACAACACCATTATTTAGAGTATGAAAAATTATTTAACAGTCAATTTCTTAACTGATTCTTTTGTTTCGTACATCTTAGGTGCTTGAATTTTCAAAACACCATGTTCTAGTTTAGCTTCAGTCTTTTCAATATTTATATCTTGTGGCAAATATACTGACCTTGAAAATTCACCATATTTGAATTCAGATTTTTTGTAACCTTTTGAGCCTTCCTCGTTTTCTTCCTCTTTTTTAGCTCTTATGGTGATTGTGTTTTTCTCAACATCAATATCTAAGTCTTCTTTTTTAACACCCGGCAATTCTGCGCGGATGTCATATTCTTTCTCTTTGTCAGTAACTTCTACAGGCATTGATAATTTATCCATATCTTCATCATAACCAAATTCTGGGTAATAACTGTCAAAATGTCTGTTCAAAATTGAACTAATTTCATCATTAACGGATTTAATAAAATTGTCCGGTGTTCTTTTAACTAAAAATCTCATAATCGACTCCTTTCAATTTCTTTCTCTTATCAACTACACTTATATTATTGTTCCATTTTTGCAAAAACCCGTCTTTTTTAACCAAAAATTAACAATTGATTTTATTTTGTCTGCATAGCAATGCCGACCTATAGTTCACGTCATCCTGAATCGGCAAAACGGTCAATGTCATTCTGAAAGTTTAGAAAATTTGTGTGAAGTATGAACACATAATTTTCTTGCTATTCAGAATCTCTAACTGTACACCCCTCACCCTAACCCTCTCCCTAGGAGAGGGAATAATTGTCACCCTGAATAAGTTGAGCTAAAGCGAAACG
>DHMN01000076.1:19171-29322 GCA_002405805.1 Cyanobacteria bacterium UBA4641
GTTCCTACTCGGTGTTTCGGAATGACATCAAAACATCCTCTTCATGACTTGAAAACATGCCAAAAAAGTTGTATAATTTGTATATACGTAGACAAAACAGGATTTTAAGAGTATGAAAAAAGCCCTAACAATCGGCGAGTTATTGATTACTATGGGAATTATCGGGGTTATCGCAATGTTGACTCTGCCGGGGTTCATTCAAGATTATCATAAGCGAGTTTATACCACCAAATTGAAAAAATCGGTGGAAATGATTGAAAATGCCGTAAATCAGGCATGTGTAGATAATAATGTGTCTTATTTTTATCAAACACCGTACGTAAATACTAAAGATAGTGGCAAACACCAACAAGATTTTATTGATAAATACTTTAAAAAGGCCGATGGTATTAACAAAAACCCATTTGCTACAAAATATCAAATTTTGTCAACAGGTAAATCTCAGTCAATGACTGGACTTGTTTCTGAACATGGATGGGCAAAACTTGCAGGTGGTGAGGCTATGTCCTTTTGGTGTAATACCTCTGGAAATAAATATTGTAGATTTCGAGTTGATATAAATTCAACAGATGGTCCTAATATTGGCGGTAGGGATTATTTTAAAATTGATTTGAATATAAAAACAAATGAATTGTATGACAATGGCACAATAAACACATGCGGAACAACTAAAGATGGTGAAGGTTGTTTCGCTAAACTCTTAGAAAACAATTGGGAAATGAACTATTAATTACGGAAGGATAAATATGAAACAAGGTTTTACGTTATCAGAAGTTTTGATTACATTGGGTATTGTCGGAATCGTTGCGGTTTTGACTATCCCAGGGGTTATGAAAAACTATAAAAACAGATTATATACTGCGCAATTAGAAAAAGTTTATTCACAAATTTCTGACGCAACACAAGCTATCATGGCAGATGAACACGTTGACAACTTCTACGAAACAACTGCAGCAGGCAATACAACCTATAAAGACGGCGCAACAGACCACCAAGACCCTCAAACAGGTGAAGGTTACTTTTTGACAAAATATTTTAAAGCCGTGAAAAAAGATTGCCGTAAAGCTGACAAAACAGGTTGTATGACAACTAATGCAAACACTTATAAAACAATTGGCAATGCTGCTGTTCCAGGATATGCTGGGAATTACTGTATCCAAACAGTGTCAGGTGCAGCTGTTTGTGCTAATTTTAACCCAAATAATACTTGTATGAGTATGGTAGTCGATGTAAACGGCATGGCAGCACCAAATGTTATAGGTCGTGATGTTTTCGCTCTTGATGTAAACAAAAACGGTTCTATATTAGATTATGGTGTTGGTTGCCAAATTACAAATGCTGATAGAGCATCATTATGTACCACGGGAACCACTGGAAGTATAGCTGAAGCCTCTGTAGGTTGCCTTGTAAACGTAATGGAAGCCGGCTGGAAGATGGAATACTAAGGGAAGGTAGGATATGAAAAAAGGTTTTACTTTAGCAGAAGTTCTTGTAACACTTAGTATTGTCGGAGTAATCGCGATACTAACAATACCTTCTTTGGTGAAAAATTACAGATACAAGGTTTATTCAAACTCTATCGAAAAAGCTTATTCTCAAATCAGTGCAGCCGTAAAACAAGCCATGGATGATGATATGACAAACGATTGGTATAAATCAACATCAGGCGCTATTGATGATAATGAAAACTGCACAAAGGGTTCTTGTTATTTCTTGAATAATTATTTCAAATTAGCACGAAAAAATTGTGGCGGAAGCTCTTCACCTAAATGTTTTGCAGATACATACACAAACCTTGACGGCTCATCAGGCAATTTAAATTTTGAAAGAGGATATTGTGCACAAACTGTCAATGGTATGACAATGTGCATGAATATTGATTCAGTAAACGCGTCAACAAAAATAGCACTAGATACAAACGGTCCAAGTCAACCAAATATTGTGGGACTTGATACATTTATTTTGCAAGTTTTACCTAATGGTGAAGTGAAAGACTGGACAGACAATCCTGACCTTTGCAACACCAAAGCCTCTGAATATAATAATATTGCAGACTATGCAACAGGATGTTTAGTAAAGGTTATGCGCAACAACTGGACTATCACTGATGATAAGTAATTTGGCATTGGGTTAAACCGTGTCTTTACAAGGAGCAGGGTGACACATGTTCCCTCTCTTTGGGAGAGGGGTAGGGTGAGGGGTTTTCTTCTCAATTGAACATTTATTGTATTGTCCAAACCCTCACTCGAAATTGTAAATTTTCGCGTTCCGCTCAAAAACAATTTCGGTCTCTCCCATACGGAGAGACTAGACAAAAAGGTCTATGTCATTCTGAACAGCAGGAGCAGAGTGCGAAACGAAGTGGAGTCACGTTTTATACGACTGCGTAGATTCAGAATCTTTTCCATATTAATAATTTATCAAATATAACAATTGTTTTATTTGTTATATTGGGGACCCTGAAACGAGTTCATGGTGACAGCCTAGTTTTTATCAGCATTGGTAGATTCTAAATAGCAAGAAAATTATGTGTTCATTCTTCACGCAAATTTTCTAAGCCTTCAGAATGACATTAAAAAACTTGCCATGCATTTCCCTTTTGCACAAGGCTTTTGAACTTTTTCCAAACAACTTTGACTTTTTCCTTCAAGGTCAATGCATTGAAAACTTGTTTTAACATTTTATCATCAACGCCAAGGTTTTCCATCTCATGCCTGTTATAATCCAATTTTTGGGCAAGATAAGAAACCGTTATTAAATTATATTTGCATTTACCTTTTTGGTAAGAATTTTTCAAAAATTTATGGATATCTTCAAAGTCATAATTAAGATTTTTGTTATTTAAAATGGACATAATTATATCAACAGTTGTCGAACCGTTGTCCTTTTCAAAAAACTTCAAACTATCGCCAAGCAAAAATTCCAATGATGGTTGATTAGTTATCCCTAGCGACTTCATCGCATTTTTGGGCACGTTTATTTTTTTGTTTTTTACAGCAAAAACATCCCAAACTTTTTTACATTTTTTGTCCAAAAATCTCTTAGCGGTGGCAAATTCTTTCATATTGCCATATTTCGCTTTTAAAAATTTTATATCTTCCACAGAGTCTTTGTCGATTGCTCGAGATAGTTCTAAGACAATTTTTCGGACAGTTTTATTAGACAATTCTTCATCTGTAATAACACCCAAAAATCCGCCATAGTTGTTTATTCCACTGGTTTTTAAGATATAAGATGTTAAAGATGACTGACTTTTGTGAGGAAAATCCATGTAAGGATTTGAAGTATTTTCGTTTTGTGAAAATATTTCATCAAAAAGAGTCGAGTATTTGTCCAATACTTTTTCCATAATTATTTCCCCTATACATTAATAAACGATTTTTAGAGGAAAAAATTGACATCAAATCCGAAAATGTAACAAAAATGTTAATTCAAAAATTTGCAAACACCTTGAGATGTTGAACGACGAACGCCAAACATTGGATTGTCATAAGTCATTGTGGATGTTGAATTGTATTCCAAAGAGTTGCGGTCGATTGTTGTATGCGCCATCATAATGTAATCATCGGTCATAGATTGGAGATTGTATTCGATTTTGTCAGCCTCGTAATACAAAATGTGGTCAATCGGCTCTTTTTGTAAATAGATTAACTTGTTCTCATCATCAAGATGAAAAATCCTGAACAATTTGCTCTTTGTTAATACCGTATTGTCTTGATTATAGACGGTTTCCTCAAAATCACAACGAAGAGTTTTCATCGTCGCAAAATCAGGAACAAATGCATCCCCAAACGCAGTTGCTGTTCCCAAAAACAAAATAAAAATCGCAAATAATAACTTCTTCATACAAAAATTATAGCATTAAAATGAAGGTTTAGCTTTATAGACTTAATAGGAGAAAATATAAGAACTATTTGTTATCTTGTATTTGGTTTTTGTATAATTTATTTACCAAACTTGGTTTTTTAACTAATTCTGCCCAATATTCACTATTACTATAAGCTTCATTTTAACGATTTTTTTGATTCATATAACATATAGTTACCAAAACATCGCGATTTGGTAACCCTGCTAAATTAGAATCATTTTTAGGATTTTTTGTTTGAACATATTTTGTATCGCCATAATTAATTTTACCCAATGCATGTGATACATAACCACTACCGTCACGAGGCGCATAATATGGAATAGACCCACTTGAAGCAAACATTCTAACATATCCACCTTCGCCATCTTTTGCTTCTTCGTTGGTCCAATAATATATATGACTATCATTAACAAAGATACCTATATTTTTAAGCATTGCATCATTTCTATTTCCATATATTGATGTTTCAGAGGTCTTATTATTATATACTTGTTTTGCTAACTCGTATAAATCTGCTCCAGATGGTAAATTGTTTTTATGTCCACATGCTAGTGCCGCACCTGCAAGATGGTCATTATTATATGGGCAATAACTTAGACCCAATATATTTTTGTTTTTTAAACATTCAGATTGTGATAATGGTCTATATGCGACAAGTTTATAAGCTTTTTGTACAGCAAAACAAATATTACATAAAGATATTGTTATTAAGGTTCCCAATGTAAAATAAATCAACTTTTTCATATAAATTACTCCTTTATTACTGTAAGATAGATTTAGCCTATCCATAAAATAATTTGGTGGGCAGTCTTGGTTTTGCGTCCATCACACATACATTTTATACTTTGTATAATAATGTCGATGGGGGGAGTCGAACCCCCACAGCTCTCGCCACATGCACCTCAAGCATGCATGTCTACCATTCCATCACATCGACACGAATTTTGCTAAAATAGACATTCAGATTATACCATAAATTTTTCTATTTTAAAAGACCAATCAGCCAAGATATAAACATAATCAACAAAACCGTCAAAGGCAACAGATTAAACATCACACCTGTGATAAAAGCTCCTGAATACAGTTTTTCGTGATTCATAAACAGGCGCAAACCCTCTTCGCCACGTTCATTGTAGTGTTTAAATTCAAATCTTGAAACTATAGCTATCACACCAACCATAAACAGATGGTATTTTGCAAATTCGATATAAGGTTTTACAATAAATTTCGAAATATATTCTTGAAAATATTCGCTAATATCTTCTCTGATATTTAGTCCTGATGATGCCAAAAAGTACATCAAACCAAACATAACAGTCAGTGCCAAACAAAAATAGCCGATTACGGATATTATATTCCAAGTAATGTATTTTTTGAGTTTTAAAACTTTTGAAATCTTCATAACTAAAACCTACTATAATCCGGTCTTGCTTGCAAGGTTCAAAACATCGATAAATGACAAGACTGATGCGAATTCGTCAAACAAATGGTCATATTGATGAATATCATCAATTCTGCCAAACAAATGATTCATTTCAAACAAGTCTTTATTTGTTGATAATAAAATCAACATGGAATCATCAAAAATTGAACATTGAACTTTATCAATATTAAAACTTGTTGAAATTTGCATAAATCTATCTAAAAACACTGTCGTTAATAAATATCTTGCCTCAATTTGCCCACCTGCTTCCATTCGTGTTTTTTCAACCCAGACATTATATTTTTTGTTAAATTTGTCATATTCAACATTAACTTTTTCATAATTTGGTGGAACATATTGACCCATTTTTTTAGACAAAATCAATACTCTTGATTTTATTTTTTTGTTCATTTTAAAGTGCATTGCAACACCTTTGAACATACGTGCATAGTTATTATTTCTTCCGGCATTATACCCAAAATCTGTTTCATTTATCGCAAAATCAACGTCATTATATCTTCCCCAGAAACAATCATCATCTTCTCTTTGTGTAATTTGCTTACTTTTAAATAAATCACTTGATAAAAAATCTCCGTTTAAAATCCTTAAATCCGATGGTTTACACTCTTTTCCAAGAGCTATCATTTCTGATACTCCAATAATAGACAATTTGCCATAGTATATTTCATCGCCGAAAACTTTTAACAAATCAGGGAACAATGTTTGTTTTATTCTATCTTGATAGTTTTTATTTGTATTTTGAATATTAGTAATTATCCCAATAATTAGCATACAGATTGCACAAAAAATATGAAAGTTTAAATCATAGTTGTACTCTCTTTTTCCTGGGATAAAACCCAAAAGAAAGAACACTAAATACATTCCTAAAGAACCTAAGCTCACAAGCTCCAACCGCTCTTGGTTTTGCGCCGATTTCCAAAAAGGTAGTCTTTTTTGCATAACTGTTGCAAATCTGATTGCAAATTCGTTTTTATATTTTTCCATACACTGTGACATAATTTCTCCTAAGAAGGGTTATCCGGCAAGTCAAAAGCCAATTTGTTGAACATTTCAATAAATGTCATTATTGATGTGATTTTGTTATACAAAGGGGTGTATTGTTTGATATCTTCAATATCTTTATAGAGACTTGGCGGTTCAAACAACATATTTCTTGTTTCCAACAAAATAACAATTTGGTTTTCATAAATTGAGCAAAAAACTTTTTTGGCATAAAAACTGTTCAACAAATTCATCAATCTTTCTAAAAAATGTCTGTTGAGAAATTTTTGAACATCTAACAATGCACAATCAGAACTTTCTTTTTCTACATAAATATTATGTTTATCAGTAAAACCAACGTATTTTATGTCTAACAAATCATATTTTTCAGCATCATTGATATCACAATTTTTAGGCAAAATAAGAATTTTTGAAGTTACTTCTGCCGGCAAATTGATATTTAGTGCAATTCCTCTGAATAAAATTGTCGGAATAAACGAATTTTTCTTTTTCCAACCAAATTTAGTTTCGCAAATTTGAAATTTGTAGTTTTCTAATTTACCTGTCAAACCATCGCCATTTCTGTTATAGTTGACATTGTACATAAACAAATTTGACTTGTTATATACAGAATACGGAATTAAAAATTTACTTTTCCTAACTTCAGGAAGTTTTTTGATATTAGCCTCCAAAAATAACCCCGGATTTGGAACAAACACAAGTTCTCCAAACATACTGAGCAAATTTGGCAAAAGTCTGTCTTTGTAGGTGTCAACATAGCCTTTTATTCTGGTTAATAGGTTTATAATAACAGTCAAAATTACAAGTGTAAAAGCTAAAGTGAAGTGGTAAGACCAATTGTATTCTTTTTCCCAAAACATTTGTACAAATCCGATAAAGAAAACAAGCGCATAAATCCCACAAGCTTTTATCCCTTGAAGATTTTGGATAATATCAAGTTGGATATCCTTGTAGTATTGACGTCTGTCATCCATCAGTTCGGAAAACTGCCTGACAAAGCCGCTTTTATATTTTTTTATTAAATTATCTATATACAAATATAACCTACCACTTTTTTCACACTTCTACCAAACTAAAAATTACTCAAAAAGATTATTTTCCGATTTCTAAAGCTCTTTGTGCCATTGATTTTGAGATATTCACAAGTGCCAAGTTAGCCTCATAAGCTCTTTGTGCAACAAGTGCGTCAGCTATATCAACCATGGCATTTACGTTTGATGCTCTGATATAACCATCCGCGTCAGCATCAGGGTGCCCCGGTTTGTAGATTTTTTCGCCCAAAGTTGGGTCTTCAACAACACCGGAAAAGTTTACCCCACCTTGCAAATAAGGTAAAGTTCCAACACCAAAGACATCTTCTTTCATATTATTCAACAATCCATGAAAAGAAACATCATCAACTGCTGTCAATACAGGGATTTTTCTGACATAATTCGGTGTATCAAGGTTTGCAATGTTTTTTGCGTGGATATCAATACGCTTTCCGTGTACTTGGAGCGCTTTTGCACCGATATCAATTGATTCCATTATACCCATAATTTATTCACCTGCTCTCATTACTTACCAACGTTAATTACTGTTTTCATTTCGGTAACAAGGTTTGTCATTCTTCTTGTCGCCATTGTGTATAAAATTGAGTTTTCCTGCATTTTCAAAAGTTCTTCAGCAGAATTAACTTTTTCTTCCGAATGGTCCATTGCTACAGGAGACGGACCAAGTTTTTCAGACAATTGAGTTTCCAATGGACTGTTCATTGTGCTCAAATACTGACTGAAATTTATATCTTGTCTAATATACCCCGGAGTATCAACGTTAGCAATATTTGAACCCAAAGCGCGTTGCCTTTGAGAAATCAAATCCATCATTAATGAGACTTTGCCCATACTGTCTAATGAAGTATACATAATTTTATTGCCTTTCGTTTAGTTATTTATTAAGCTTCTCTGATATTGATAGCTTTGTTGTACATTGTATCTGCAAGTTTCATCATCTGCATACTTGCAAGCATTGATGCGTTTAATCTCAACAAATCTGTTGAAGAACGGAAGATACTTACGTTTGATGCTTCCAAATTGTTTTGTCTAAAGCAATCGTGATTTTTAACCAATCTGCCTTCACCTGCATCATCTGTCGGCTTTAATCTGTTCATATCGGCAGACTCCATGCCTGCAGGGTTGTCAAAACGAATCAGTGGAATGGTTCCGACTTTTTTAGCTTTGTCTCCGCGTGAATCATAAGCCATTACATCGCCGTTTTTCTTGATTTCAAACTTGAAACAGTTTGTCGGAATTTGAATACCTTCTCCAACAATCCAACCGTCTCGAGTTGTCAAATAGCCGTTTTTACCTTGTTGAAATGCGCCATCTCTTGTATATTGAACCTCACCGGACGGTGATACAACAGGAATATATCCTGCACCATCAATTGCAACATCATAAGGATTGCTTGTAATTCTTATTGAACCTTGGGTATAATTTGTACGAACTGAACCTGTCAAATAGCCGTCTTCTCTAAGAACCTGCTCAAATGATACATCTTTGTAGCCTGTTGTTTGGAAATTTGACAGATTGTTTGCAATTTGCCCAAAACGGTCAAACTGTACCAATGCGTTATTTGTGCCTTTTGAAATTATACCTTGTAAGTTATACATTTTATTAACCTCTATTTATTATGAAGCTGAACTTAATTGAGAAATCGTTTTGCCTAAAACTGAATTTTGGAGCATAAACATCTGTCTGTTTGCGTCAAAATTTTTAACTACAGGCATGAGTGAAAGAAATTCTTGCTGCAAAGCAACATTTGAATACTCATTGTAGCCTTGTTTGATATTAGGCTCCATCACTGCCATTCCGCCACTATCAACAACACCAATCTGTCCAATTAGGGTCAATTTGTTGTTTTCAGGGTTGAACATTGAAATTTTACCTGTGTTGTCGATTTTAACTTGTTTCAAATCCTGCGGTATAAACGGAAATTTTATCGGAGTACCTGCATTTGACAAGACTTCAGAATTTGTCAAAGTTAGCAAAGTACCATCTTTGCCTATTTGAAATCTACCGTCACGAGTAAGTTTTACACCATTTTCGTTACGTGTTTGAAAATACCCTTTATTTGCGATTGCAAGGTCTAAAGGCTTGTCAGATACAGCAATACGACCGACTTTGTCATCTCTTGTTGTTGAGAGCGCGTGCACACCCAAATATTCCGCAAAAGAAGAAACGACAACCTCTTTACGCTGATAGCCGATTTTGTCAAAACCACTGATGTTTTCATTGGTTATTCCGACAATTTCGCTGTCAAGATGCATTGCCCTTATTGATGCGGTCAAACCGCTGTCGTCATATTGAATACCACCGTTTATTCTCATAGAACTACCTCTACATGTTATATTATTAATATTGTCGAACATTTTGAGAAAATCCTCAACGATTTTGAGAAAAATCATACAAATGAAGGACTTTTGCATGGTTATAATGATTTTTGACAAGAAGTCAATGGATGAATTAGATGGCAGGAAGGCAGGAGGGCGAGAGGGGTGGCTATTATATTGTCATTCATAAGTAGAAACACACCAAATTTGTCGGCATAGCAATGCCGACAAAATAAGTCATTCTGAAAGAATTAAAAATCAAGTTGTGCAACAACGTAGATTTTATCCTATTCCGAATCTCTAATTAAACACCCCTCTCTCATCAGAGAGGGTATAATGTCATTCCGAACTCGTTTCGGAATCTCAAATTTAACATATTAGTCAAATGCAAAATTTGTTATATTAGAGACCCTGAAACGAGTTCAGGGTGACATACTAGTTTTTATCAACATTGATAGATTCTGAAT
>DHMN01000076.1:29410-33071 GCA_002405805.1 Cyanobacteria bacterium UBA4641
TTTCTAAGCTTTCAGAATGACAACCTACTTTTAAGCTTGCCCTCTCACCCTCCTGCCATCTAAACTTCTTCCTTCAATCCCCTTCATTACCTATTTGTTTTTTTCTTTTGTTTAATATAAAATACAAGCGTTAAGTGGTACATATAAAAGGAGATATTTATTATGTCAAGAAAACCTATTATTGCAGGAAACTGGAAAATGAACCTTTTGCAAAGTGATGCAAAAGCTTTATACGAAGGTATTAAATCATTTGTAAGTAATTATAAAGCAACTCAATTGCCTACAGTTATTATTGCTCCTGTATTTACATCATTGAACCAAGTAGCTGAAATTCCTTGTGATTGCGGTTGCGAAGGTAGCAAATTGTATGTTGCAGGTCAAAACTGCCACTGGGAAAAATCTGGTGCATTCACTGGTGAAATTTCTGTTGAAATGTTGAAAGATGCAGGTTGCTCATTCGTTATCATTGGTCACTCTGAAAGAAGACAATATTTCTCAGAAACTGATGAAATGATTAACAAAAAAGCAAAAGCTATCTTGGCTGGCGGTTTGATTCCAATCATCTGCTGTGGTGAAACTTTAGAACAAAGAGAATCAGGCGCAACTGATGCTCACATCGCATCTCAAATCAGAGCAGCTTTGGCTGGTATCTCTTCAGAAGATGTTGCTAAATCAGTTATCGCTTACGAACCAATTTGGGCTATCGGTACAGGCAAATCTTGTGATTCAGACGAAGCTAACAGAGTTATCAAAATGATTCGTAGCGTTGTTGCTGAAGTTGCAGGCGCTACTGCTGCAGATTCAATCAGAATCCTTTACGGTGGTTCTGTAAAACCTGCTACAATTGAAGAACAAATGTCTAAATCAGACATCGACGGTGCTTTAATTGGTGGTGCATCATTGAAAGCTGACAGCTTTAACGAAATCATTGAAAAAACAATGAAAGTTGCTGTATAACTTTTAAAAAAGATTGATTGACAGTCGAATGAAACGACCTTGCGAGATTCGCAAGGTCGTTTTTAGTGTTAAATTGTCATTCTGAAAGGATTAAAGTGCTTGACTTAGATAAAGTAGGTTGGGCTAACTAGCCTGACTTACGAATTAATTGGGCAAAATGGTCAATGTCATTCTGAAAGCTTAGAAAATTTGCGTGAAATATGAACGCATAATTTTCTTGCTATTCAGAATCTCTAACCAAACAAACTAAAACTATGTCATTCCGAAACAAGTTTGGAATGACAATATTCCCTCGCCCCTTATGAGAGAGGGAACATGAGTCACAAAACTTACGCAATAACTTTAATCCAACCTTTTGGAGCTTCGATTCTGCCAGATTGAATACCTGTTAATGTTTCATATAATTTAGCTGAAATTGGTCCCATTTTTTCCATACCTGATGGCAAACAAATTTCTTTGCCGTGGTCAACGATTTTGCCAACAGGAGAAATTACTGCTGCTGTTCCGCACAAACCACATTCTGCAAAGTCACCAAGTTCAGATAACAAAACTTCTCTTTCTTCTGTTTCCAAACCAAGATATTCTTTTGCTACATACATCAATGACCTTCTTGTGATTGATGGCAAAATACTGTCTGATTTTGGAGTTACAACTTTGTTATCTTTAGTTACAAAGAAGAAGTTAGCTCCGCCTGTTTCTTCAACTTTTGTACGAGTTTTAGCATCAGGATATAAGTTTTCATCATAACCTTGAGCGTGCGCTGTAACAATTGCGTGAAGGCTCATTGCGTAGTTCAAACCTGCTTTAACATGACCTGTTCCGTTTGGTGCAGCTCTATCAAAATCACTAACAGTCAAAGTGATAGGTTTTGCACCACCTTTGAAATATGGTCCTACAGGGGATGCAAAAATTCTAAATTGATATTCTTTAGACGGTTTAACACCCATAACCGGTCCTGAACCAAACATATATGGTCTCAAATACAATGATGCACCTGTTCCGTAAGGTGGAACGAATTTCAAGTTAGCTTTTACAACTTGTTCAACCGCATCAACAAATCTATCTTCAGGAAATACCGGCATTTCAAGTCTTTTTGCAGTGTCAGCCATTCTTTTAGCGTTCATATCAGGTCTGAATACTACAACGTGACCATCTACTGTTGTATATGCTTTCATACCTTCAAAACAAGTTTGAGCGTATTGCAAAACACCTGCACACTCATTAAGAACGATATTGGCATCTTCTGTCAAACAACCTTCATCCCATTTTCCATCCTTAAAATTTGACACATATCTTTTATCAGTTTGATAATATCCAAAACCGATATTAGACCAGTCAATGTTTGCTTTTTCTATTGTTTCCATAAGCACCTCTCAATTAAAATATTTTTTATTTATTATCTGATTTGAACAGGCATAATCAAGCAGATGAAATCTTCATCACTGTTTGGTTTTAGCACTGTAGCAGACAAACTTGCATTCAAACCGATAATAACTTCATCACTTTCAATAATTCTCAATGCGTCAAGCACATATTTGTAATTGAAAGCAATCAAAAGTTCTTCTGCAGTATATTGAATATCAATTTTATCCTCTGATTTACCTGAATCAGGAGTATCAGCAGAAAGTGTCAATTCATTGTCGGCAAAAAGCATTTTTACAATACTTGTTTTGTCATTAACCATTACAGAAACTCTTTCCAAAGCAGAAATAAGTTGTGAAACATTCACAATCGCTTGTTTTGGACTTTCTGACGGGATTAATTGGTTATATTTAGGGAATTGACCTTCCAACAATCTGGAAATAGTCAATGTTTTTTCTGTTTTTAAGACAATTGTTGATTTGTCTTTGCAAATTTTAATAGTTTCATCATCAATAAAAGAACCCATCTTCATAAATTCGTTCAATGTACGAGATGGAATAATCAACTGAGTTTGTTCAGTGATATCACTGGCAAGTTTTTCTCTAACACGAGCAAGTCTGTTACCATCAGTTGATGCAATTTCCAAAATTCCGTTTGAAAAATCACAAACAATACCTGATAAAAGGTTGCTTACTTCATAACTTGCAGCCGCAAAACCTGCTTGTTTAATAGCTTTTAAGAATGGTTTCAACTCAACATCAAAGCATTTTGTTTCATCAATTTCATAATTATAAACCTCAGGAGGAAATTCTGATGCTGAAATTCCGATGATATCAAATTTAGATTTTTTGCAAGAAATATTAACATTAGTGCTACCTTCTTCAACCTCAAAAGTAACTAACTCGTTACCCAATTTTGAAACGATTTCGTTTAATTTTTTGGCAGGAAGAGTAATTTTGCCTGCTTGTTCAATTTGTGCATCAACAGTTGTAATCACTGTCAAAACCAAATCTGTAGCAGTCAATCTGATTGCGTTATTATCTAATGTTTCGATTAAAATGTTATATAAAACAGGTTGAACAGCTTTTTGAGAAGTAGCTCTTTCAACAATTTTTATCCCATTAAACAGGTCTTCTTTTCTTATGATGAATTTCATCCACATACTCCTTTAGGTTAATATTTATACCTAATTATAGAATAAATATGGGAAAATGAAAATATATATCAAGATATGTGAATTTTTTATTAAGAAAGGTAGAGGGCAAGAAGGCAGGATGTTCAGAGGGCAGGCTATTTAATATAACCATGTCACCCTGAATTGACTAGAATATGAGTTGAGCTA
>DHMN01000076.1:33137-41349 GCA_002405805.1 Cyanobacteria bacterium UBA4641
TCTGTTCCTACTCGGTATTTCAGGGTCTCAAATTAAGCACATAGGTCAATAATCCGACAAAAGTATATTTGTCGGCATAGTAAAGCCGACAAATTTATATACCATTACGAAGAGTAATGCTTAATAATTAAAACAACATCTAAAATTTACACTATATATATGACAAATTATTAGGACTTATTTTCTATAATAATAAAATGGACGAACAGGTTGTGGATAAAAAATATACAGATTTTATCGAAGGATTAATTGTGCAAATTTCTCCTTTATTGCCACCTGACGTGAACGAATTACAAAAAAGTTACCTGATTACAAATATCCGCAAATCTGCAACACTTATGGCTGAATCAATTCTTGATAACGAAGAATTTAAACAAATAGATTTTGATAAACAGTGTTTTTATATTCAAGTCCTTGCCGAATGGTCATTCCACAAAGAAATTGACCTGTTCCGTTCAGGTATTCCTGCCAGATATTGGAAAGGTGTAATGCAAAAAATTTGGTACACAATGTGGGAAGTTATGTTTGCCTGTGTCAAAAATGATGCACCTGAATCTGTTGTATTATCACTTGTTGAGCGATTTGTAAACCGCACATATAAAGATGCGGTTGAAGAACTGAAAGAACAATCTGTCATTGATGAAGAAACCGAAGAAAAAGCCAAAGAACAATCAAATATTGCGATTATGGCAGAAGAATACCGTATAGAAAGAAAGGTTTCTCAAAAAGTTCAAGGTGTTATTAAACGCTTTTTATTGGCAATAATACTTGGCGCTATTGTGGCATTTGCGATTATAAAGTTCAAAATGATTGGACTTGTGGTGATTTTGACAATTTTGTTGGTCTACAACATCATGCCGGTCAAAAAGGATGAGTAACCTTACTTTTTACTGCCGAGCCAATCAAGCATTGGTCGAATTTCGCCACACTCAAGATTATAAGTATTTGCAAGTTCACTATTTAAAATTCTATCTATTCTCAAATTAATTTTGGGAACATTTTGAACATTCAAAGTTCGCTCTTTTTCATTATAAAATTCTGAGTAATTCAAACCGTTATGTACGCATCCCGGAAGTCTTACATACCCTTTAACATCGTCATAATAACAAAGTCCAAAGGTTCGGCAAATAATTCCGCGATAATCATACACACTACATTCATCATTAATCAAAAACGGACATTGGTGTTCAAAACGCTTTTCGCCTTTGTATTCTTCTTTATCTTTCAACAAATTTCTAATATTTTGTTGAACAATAATTTTGCGATTGGCAGTCAGGTTTATATAACCTTGGGTCAAATATGCAAATTCTATCTGCGAAAAAGGATAATCGCCCTGTTTGCAGCATATTGAGCAACCTTTTTTACATTTGATATAACGTTTTTGGTCTTCAAATATACTTTTGACTATTTCGTCAAAATCTTTTAGAAATTTTTCGTATCGTTTTAACATTATTTGCCTTTAATCATAGTATAACGTCTGCCTGATTTCAATATTTCGTAATTAATTTTACCTTCAATTTCAGGCATTTGTTTATTTTTGATAATTACAACAAATCTGTCTTTTGCCAAATCTTCTTTTACACTTTCCGGAGTTAAATTTTCATGAGAATTATAATCAACTTTTTCATCATTGTAATAAAGAAGTGAATATTTTCTATCTAATCCGAATGAAGAAATTTTATAATCATAATCTTTAGCATATTTTGCAAAAGTTACCAAATCTTCTTGACCAAATTTGTAGTCAACTTCATAAAATTCTTCAGTTGCAAATGCTGAAATCACAGTCATAAACAATACATAGAATACAAATACACCAATGTATTTTTTGTATTTTACAAACAACAATGTACCAACACCAAACACAATCAAACAAATCAAACTAAACCATCTGATTTCTGCAATATCATAATTCAATTGTGCAGGAAGATATAATGGGGTGAACATAGCAGCAACACCTGCAATTATGCAAATCCAGCCAAAAATTTGTACTGAAAGATTAATAGGTTTTTCGTGTTTTTTTCTGTCAACATAATCCATCCACATCAAACCTGTGACAATTGCAAGCGGATAATAAATCGGTAAAATGTATGTCGCAAGTTTTGTTGATGATGATGTAAAAAACAACATTATCCAAAAAGCTGTAACCCAGCAAAGAGCCAACGCTTTATGTACATTATCAAAAGAATTAAAATTAAAATGTGCAATCTTTGAGACATAATCAAGTTTTTTCCAATTTTTGATTTTGTCTATAAATACGGCAATCATTGAAAATACCCAAGGAATAAATCCCCACAACACAACCAAGAAGTAATAATAGAAAGGTTGTTTTCTGCCAATTTCATTATTTGCAGTATTTAAAAATCTATGTAAGTGATGTTTGATAATATATTCGTTAAAGAATAATGGGTCATATTTTTTGAACATTATAATATGCCAAGGCAACACTATTAATAGGAACAATATTACCCCTGGTAGAATATAAATCGGTTTAAAAATTTCTTTGAACTTCTTTGCCATAATTGATGTGAAAAATACAGTACCAAAAGGTATTGCAATCCCCGGAATACCCTTAGCCATCACAGCAAGACCTGTGAAAGCATAAAAAGCCCACCAATAGAATTTTTTATGATTTTCTTGACAAAAATAAACTTGGAAATAGCAAACTAAAGCCAATCCGACATAAAATGTCAAAACAATATCAAGAATTGCATATCTTGCAAGCATTACAAATTCCAAAGAAGTTGCAAGAATCAAAGATGTAAATACGCCAAACCTTCTATTTATGCGTTTTCTGCAAGTAAAATAAACAACAAACGAGAATATAAAACCTAACAATGCGACAGGGAATCTCGCCGTCCACTCATCTATTTTTCCCCACAGAGCAAAAGACAAACACTCTTGCCAAAAATATAAAGGAGGTTTTTCAAAGAAATATTGACCGTTTAGATACAAAGTCATAAAATCTTTTGAATTAAACATATCTCTTGCCATTGCTACATATCGTGTTTCATCGACATCCATTAATGAATACGAACCGATGTCGTGGAAAAATATAAAATAAAAAAGCACCGCTAAACCTAATACGGTAAAAATTTCTGCATGTTTATTGCAAAATGAATATATTTTATTCCATAACGACAAAAAATTATCTTTAAAATTTTCCATACAAATCCCTCTACATTGCTACTCTGTGATAATTATATTATAAACATGGGATTATTAGTATTGTGTTAGTTTTTGGTAAAAATAGAGGTCAGGAAGGCGAGATGGCTAGAGGTCAGGGTGGCATTAAAAACTTATGTTTCTTACATTATATAATCATTATTTTTTATTCAACTGTTTAACTAACCTATTAATAGGTTTTTCAAAACAGTAATAAACTATCACACAAAATATTAAAGTTATTAAAGTTTCAAATAACAGACATTCCCACATGTGAGTTAATACAAAATTTTTATTCGTTCTAAAAATTGTTAATTTGAAAAAATAAAGCACTAAAGGATGCATTATATAAATACTATAAGCATATTTTCCATAATCTCCAAATTTTTTATTATTTAAAAATTTTGAAACAATACCTTTTCTTAGTAAAAATAAATAAAATAATATAACAAACCATACAACATAAACTAAAGCATTTTTACCAGGATAATTTGAACTAAATAACATAAAATAAATATAAAAAATAATGAGTGAAATCTCTACAACTGAATAAGTTATACTATACTTATTATTATCTTGTTGTTGTAAAAATCCTGATTTATAAACCATAGCAACAAAATATCCCAACCCTAAACCACCTAAACCGCGCAAAACACCCATATTAATAAAATAATAAACATTAGCAGAAATTCCTATTAATTTAAATCCGCTACAATGTAAATTTATACTGTAACTTATAATTATCAATAACCAAACAATAAGGTTAAACCATTTTTTATCTAATAATTTATAAAGATAAAAATAAAATATAGAGCACCAAAAAAGCACTGACACAAACCATAATGCACCATTTACAACTCCACCTGATGTTGTACCCTTAGTAAAACCTATAGCTTGTAATAAAAATATAGTTAAAATATTTCCATCAAATGAAAAAATCCAACCTTTAATAAAGATGCTAAAAATAGCAGATAATATAATAAAAACTAAAACAATTGGAGCTAATCGTAAATATCTTGATTTTATAAAAGTAAAAGTATCTTTATTTTTATCAATATTACTAAACATAAAAAATCCGGCAATTATAAAAAAATATTCAACAGCATTTGACCACGCAAAATGTGATTTTATCAAACAACGAAACTCATTTAACCCAACCCAATTACATGCTATGTGATGTATTACCACTTGAATCGCAAATATAAATCGTAAAAAATCAACATTATAAAATCTTATTTTCTCAGATTTTAATAATTTATCAACCATAAAACCTCATACAATAGTGCTTATTTTAGCAAAAATAAGTATTCTTAATTCCATTAATAAGATATATTAATACCTATTTTATTGTCAACTGGTATTTGAAATACCTACAATAAAAAGTAACATATTAATATAATAAAATTATGACAAAATTGCAGAAAAAATTTGGAGCAAAAGTTAAAGAATTACGCAAAAAACATGGATATACTCAGGAACAACTTGCGGAATTATTAAATATTGGTATTCGTTCACTTGGAAAAATTGAAACAGGAAACAGCTTTCCTTCTACCGAAAACCTTGAAAAAATAATGGAAGTATTTAATATTATGCCAAGTGAAATGTTTAATTTTGAGCACTTACAACCAAAAGAAGATTTGAAAAAATTAACGTTAGAAATAATAGATTCTAATCCTGATAAAATTAAAGAAATTTATAAATTAGTAAAAGCAATTACAGAATAATATATCTGTAATCATTTCAATTATTACCTTATTCCTCTAATAACCCTAATACACAAGCATAAACGACTTCAACATTCTGCCTGCGCCATCGCCTTTGGTTGATACTACTTCAATCTGATTTTTATAATTCATAGAAGTTGAACTACCGCCATCAAAAGCCATTGCTCTATCAAGTTTTAAATCATTACACAACTTTTGAACTTCGTATAAATCCATCGGATTATCGTCTGTAATAATCAAAATATGACATTCATCATTGCCCTTTAAGCCGATAATTGTTCTTGAAGTTTTGTGCAAAACGGACGCTGATTCTCTGATAACTTGACCTTCTGCATTTCTTACAATAAAACCTTCATCTTCCATTTTTAATTCAGGCAAAATCAAAGGTCCGCCTTGAGCAGATGTAATAACATTACAGCCGAAAGGTACTTCTGATTTATGAGAAACTATTGAATATTCAAATTTGTTACCGCATTGCATAACCCTAAATTCTGAACGATTCAAAACTTTTGACATATTTCTTCTGAAAAACGGATTTGCCAACAATGCTTGATTAAACATTGGGTCAGCCGCAGTAAGTCTGTCTGTCACAATGTAAGAAATAGTTTTTCCGTTTTTAGGGTCAAAAAATCCTGCATTGACAGTCAATGTAGCTTTACTTTTTTGGTGAGCTTCTCTATTAGTAATCAAATCTTCTGATGCAATAAATTTGATTTTCTTTTTTATTTTTTCACCTTTCAATACAATATGATAAATACCGTTATCTTTGTCTATGTTTATATCGCCGGCAGCTTTTGCAGGTAGACAAAAAGTTGAAAAAATAACCATTAATAAAAATAATTTTAAAATTTTCATATTATAAATCCTTTGATTTGTAGAAACAACAAATAGCTATAGAGAAAGCTATAATTGGTAAAGTTGATGTGATATACGGTGATAAAATTTCTTTTTCTGCCAAAAGGTCAAAGAATGGCAAAGTTATATAATAAAGAAAAATAAAACCAATTGCGATTGTAAAACCGACTAATCTTTGTTCTCTCGGTTTTGAAAAACCAAGCAAACATCCTAATATAGCTAACAATATACAAACAAGCGGATGGAAATATCTTTGCAAATATTTATTCAAAGTTCCATGATATTCATCAGAAAGATTTTCTTTTTTCAACAAATCAACATAATTTTTTAAATCATGGTTATTGATATCACGTTCTTTCATGGTTGAATACATCATCAAAGTCAAAGCATTTTTCGCAGCCTCACCGCTCAATATATTCATTTTATCAAGGTGTTTTATATTGATATAAACCCCATCATTAGAGATTTGGTAATTTGAAACGTCAGAAAGTTCCCATCTGTCATCATACGCATATCCTGTTTTTGCAGAATAAATATTAGAAAGCTCGTGAACATCCTGATAAACTTGATTAGAAAAATCAAGCACAATTACATTATTCAACTTTCTATCATAAGATTTTGAAACAATAACCGCAGTAAGCGGATGTCCTGTTTTATCTTTTTGAGTGTAAATATATTGAGTAGAGCGAACACTTCCGCGAATAGCCATAGTTTTTGCTGCAGCAAGCGGAGTACCTTTATTCCCTGTCAAAAAGCATAGAAAAGTAAAAATACAGCTCAATACAATTACCGGTGCAATAATTCTCGGAAAAGACATCCCTACAGCTCTGAAAATAGTTATTTCAGAATCTTTACTCATTTTATCAAAAGTAAATAATGTGCCTAAAAGCAAACCTACCGGAAAGGCTTTATCTAAAATTTTTGGCAATTCATAAACCAACAATAATATAGCTGTTTTAAAACCATAATCACCGGCTAGTGCGCCTTTGATTGTGTTTAACAAAATTTCCGGTGCAATCCAAACAATAGTGAACAACAATATCGCAACAAGCGATGCCAATGTTACTTGTTTGAACATATATTTATCATAAATTGTTATTTGAGGAAATTTAAACTTCATTATAAAGTGAAATCCTTTCCTAAATAAAATTCTTTTGCAACAGGGTTTGTAGCAACCTCTGTACTCTTACCTTGAATTTTAATTTTACCGTCAAAAATTACATAGGCTCTATCTGTGATAGATAAAGTCGCTTTTGGGTTGTGGTCGGTAATCAATACACCAAGTCCTTTATCTTCTGATAATTTTCTGATATTATCTTTAATTTCGCCAATCGCAATTGGGTCAATACCTGTAAAAGGTTCATCAAGCAAAATGAAATCAGGACTGGCTGCAAGTGCTCTGGCAAGTTCGACACGACGTCTTTCACCACCTGATAGAGAAATAGCAGAGGCTTTACGCAATCTTGCTACACCGAACTCTGTAAGAAGTTCTTCTAATTTCTTTTTCTTTTCATCTTCAGTCAATTTGTCATTCATTTGTAGAACAAGTTTAATATTATCTTCAACAGACAAACTTCTAAAACTTGAAGCTTCTTGCGGAAGATACCCAATACCTGCTCTTGCTCTAATATGCATAGGCCAAGATGAAATTTCTTCACCATCTAAAGTGATACTGCCTTTGTTCGGTTTAACCAAACCTACAACCATATAAAATGTTGTTGTTTTACCTGCACCGTTTGGTCCGAGCAAACATACAACTTCACCTTTATTTATACTGAATGAAACATCATTAACAACACTTCTGTCGCCATAAATTTTTATTAGATTTTTTGCCTCAATTCTCATCTTATCCCCTTACATTCTTGGATATATTTTACTGAAAAAATACAATAAATGCAAGTTGGAGGGCAAGAGGGTAGGAAGGCTGGAGGTCAGGCTTTTTAATAGGTTGTGGTGTCCGCCACTGGTGGGCGGACCAAAATCTTTAATTTCAAGTTTTTGGATTGAAAATAAAGTAGGTTGGATTTACTAATCCAACAGATAAATTTTTGTCGGCATAGCAATGCTGACCTACGAAAAAAAATAAAAAATCACGTCATTACGAGGAAAAACAAGCAGAGCAGGGGATTACTACACAAATGTCAACAATCCGACAATAGCCAAAAGTGAACAATCAAACAATACGAGTAAACTACAAAAGCCGAATTTGTTTGAGGAACGAAAGTGACGAGTTATTCGGTTATGATACGAGTTTTTAGTTTGATGTGAACGTTGGCGTGTCGGTGGTTTTGCGGTGCTTTTGCCACCAAAAGCACCCCTGCACGGAGTACATGAAAATAATGTTATCAATAGATATATTTGATTAATCTTGATTTTGGAAAAGATTCTGAATCAGCTCAGCCTGCGCCCGCATACAGGCTCACACATTTCGCTCTAGCTCAATGGTTCGCTTTGTAAAGTTCAGAATGACA
>DHMN01000076.1:41376-41614 GCA_002405805.1 Cyanobacteria bacterium UBA4641
GAATGACATAGACCTATGTGAAACATTTGAGTACAAAAGCTTTTGAGCCTTGTTTAACACACAAAAAAATCCTTACTTTTCAATGTAGAAAACTATGTAGAAAACATGTTTAAAAATAAAAGTTTTCTACATGTTTTTTATTCATGTTTATAACTTTTTTAGTTTTGAACATTTTATCTAAAATTTATCAAAAGTTTTCTACAATTTATCAACAGCCTGTAAGTTTGATTTTACAAAG
>DHMN01000067.1:0-199 GCA_002405805.1 Cyanobacteria bacterium UBA4641
GCCTGTTCAATAAATTCTTGAGCAAATTTATACGGAGGATTCGTAACTATATCACCATTATGATATGGTTCTGTATTTAATAAAAAATCTTCTACCGTTCCATACCCACGATTTATAAGGTCGGTTGATTTCCTTAATTTGCCTTTTCTATCAAAAACATGTGCTAAATGCCCCTCACCACAAGCACATTCCCAAATAT
>DHMN01000067.1:262-604 GCA_002405805.1 Cyanobacteria bacterium UBA4641
CAAATCTGGTTCAACCTCTAATAATAATTTTGCAGCAATGGGGTTAGTTGCATAGTAGTCATTAGGCTCTCGTTCATTTTTGCTATGATTACTTGTTCCAAGAACGGTAAATATATCTTCTTTCATTAAAAAATCCTCATAAACCTAGGAAAGAATTTAATCGGAAGAATTGATATATTTTCATTATGTAATTATTATGTAATTGCAAAGAAAAAATGTAAGAAAACATAAAAATCATTAAACGAATTAAACGAGCTGAAATATTTATAAACAGTGTATTTAAGTGCGTTTAAGTGATATTATGAAAACTCTAAAAATCTCGTTCGGGACGAAGGGGCCGCA
>DHMN01000067.1:658-34927 GCA_002405805.1 Cyanobacteria bacterium UBA4641
GGTTCAAATCCTGTCATCCCGATTTTTTGTTTTCACCCTAATATTTAAACATAATGCATATCCAAATGGCAGATTTATTTTGCTTTGCGGACTCTTTTGATTTTCAAAAACATCATAAGGGGAATTACAATCACGCAAAGTAAAGCCAACAAGGCAAATACATCATAAAAAGATGCCAATCTTGATTGTTGCAAAAGTTCGCGGTACAACATACCATTAGCTTTACGCATTGCCATAACTTCAGGATAATGAATTAAAAATTTGCTTTTCAACATCAATAATTTATATCTGAACATCCAATTATGGTGAGCCAAATCGCCAACCAAGTAATTTTGGTGAACTTGTGAAACCCTTGCAATAAATGTTGCTGACATTGCTGTAGATATTGCAGTTACAACGTTTTTAAACAAGGCATGCAAAGCTGCAGCATCAGCATTTTTCTTTGATGGTAATGTTTGGAATGACAAAGCCGTAATCGGTACAAATGCTGTCGGAACACCGATACAAAGCAATATATTTGGCAAAATTACACTTGGCATAGAAGAAGTCAAGTTCATACTTGTCATCATCAAAATTGAACCGCCCATCATCAACAGCCCAATTATTGCAAGCAATCTTGCCTCAACATATTTTGAAATTTCACCAACAACAAGAAGTCCGATAAAACAAATAACAGCCCTTGGAAACATTGTCAAACCTGACATTGATGGACTATATCCGAGCATACTTTGTACAAACATCGGAACCAATAACAATGTTGAATAAAGCATTACATTAATAAATGAACTGATTAAAGTTCCGAATAAAAAATTTCTATCTTTAAATACCCTGATATCAATAACAGGATTTTTGTATTCAAGTTCCCAAACATAGAAAAATACAAATGAAAATATGCAAATACCTGACAAGTAACAAATCCAATCGGTGTCAAACCAGTTGTACTGTTGACCTTTGTCCAAAACTATCTGCATACAAGCCATTGCAATAACAATTGAAACATATCCGACGATATCAAATTTTTTCTTTTTACGAGTTTTTTTATCTGGCAAATCCGATGGAACAAACAATTTGACAAGCAATGTTGATAATATACACAGCGGAATATTTATTATAAATACCCATTGCCAAGAAAAATTATCCGTCAGATATCCGCCCATAAAAGGACCTGCCAACGGTGAAAACATTGCAGCAACACCGAACAAACTCATTGCGACTCCGCGTTGTTCTTTTGGGAATACATCAAGCAAAACAGCTTGACATAACGGTAAAATACAACCGCTACCAATACCTTGAACAATTCTTGCGCCAATCAGTGCTTGCAAATTCGGAGCCAGAATACAAAGTAAACAACCAAGGCAAAACAACCAAATGCTATAAATCATCAAAAGCTTTTTGCCGATTGCCTGCACCAAATACCCTGTTACAGGCAACATAATACCACCGGAAATAATATAACAAGTAATTACGGTATTTGCCTCATATTGAGTTGCACCATAAAACCCTGCAATATTTGGCTGACAAACGTTTGTAGCAGAAGACGCCGCAAGGGCCAAAAATGATGGCAAAAGCACTGCAATTGCTACTATATAGGGGTTTATCGGTTTTTGTATTTCTGTATTTGTTGCCATAAATTATATTAAAAATTTCTTCTTACAATTCCAATATAAGCCCCTCAAAATATCAATGCAATAATATAAGATTTTTAATTAAAAGTTGTTAATACAACGAGTTTTAAATATAATATTTTTATGAGAAGAATACTGGCATCATTACTGTTATGTATGGTTATTCAACCTTTTAGCTTTGGGATAGAAGATGTAAAAAAAGTCTATCTGCAAGGCGCAATTGATGCTGCCGTAGAAAATAACATCGACTTGCAAGCAACAAAATTAGATATTGATATCGCCAAAAACAACATCAAAGAGGCAAACCGATTACAGAACCCATCTTTTGATGCGTTTTATTATGCAGGGGCTGCAGGATGGACTGAACCAAGACAACTTGGGATAAGCCAAACAGTTGAGATTGCTAAACGAAATGCTAGAAAAAATCTTGCAAAAGCTAACTATAAACTTGCTCAAAAAAATGTTAATTACACCATTTTTGACCTAAAAATGGATGTTAGAGAAGCATATATCAACCTCATTGCAACAAAATCAATTCTTGAAACCCTCGAGCAGCAACAGAGTTTGCAAGAAGAGTTGCTAAAAATTGTTAAAACCAGAGTTCAAATGAAAAAAGTGCCGGAAGTGGACGAGCTTCAAGCAGAAATCGCACTAAATCAAATTATAACCCAAGTAAACACAGCAAAAGTCAACGTAAAAAATGCACTTTATGATTTCAACAAGGTAATTAATGACCCGCACAAAGTGACTTATGACAGCATGGACCAAATTTTTTCGGAAGAAAATAATTTTACAGAAATGCAAACACCACCGCCGACAGAGGATTTTCCTCCGCTTTCTGAAATTATGCAAAAAGCTCTCGAAAACCGCTACGACATACAAATCGCAAAGCAAGAAATTGATGTTGCAGAAAAGAATTTGACCGTCGTTGCACGTCAAAAAATCCCTGATATTGCAATCAATGGAGGCTATGCTTATCAACAAGCAACACACACTGATGATGGCAGATTCAACAGTGGTGCATATCTTGGTGCAAGCATTGTAAATATTCCGCTTTTTTATAATTATTCCCCTGAAATAAAAAACGCGACATTAAAACTACAACAAGCCGAATTGAAATATGACTCTGTTAAAAACAAGGCTGAAAAAGATGTCGCAGCTGCCTATGACAAATTTTTAACTGCTGCAGAAAACTTAAATCATTATGAATCCAAAATTGTGACAGGTTCAGAAAAACTCATAGATATTTCAAAACACGCATACGAAACAGGAAAATCAGATTTGACTTCACTTATTGTAATGAAACAATCATATAAGTCTATAATTGTTGGATATACTTATGCTTTGGCGGATTATTATAACAGTTGGACAAACTTTTTGCGCGAAGTTAATGATGAAAATTTCAAGCTTGAAAGTGTGAAATTGTAGAGTTTTCTGTCTGCCGACCTACTAATAATAAATATTTATCAATAGAAATATTTGATAAATTATTAATTGGAAAAGATTCTGAATTAAGTTCAGAATGAAGCTTATGCCCTCTCCTAGACAGAGAGCATAAGCTTTATTCCTTCAACTCATTCTTCCAAGTGTACAAAAAGTAGATTGACAAAACAAAATAAATTGCCCACATCAAAATCGTTGCAAAACAATTTGAACCAAGAGCGTAAGCTTTTATCCACATTATAACGGATAATCCGTTCACAACGAACCAAACATACCACTGTTCTATACAGCGTTTTACTGTCAAAATCATTCCGATAACAGAAAAAACTGTTGTTATAGAATCTATAACAGGACTTTGGTCGTGCATTTTATATAAAATTGCATAAGCAACAAAAGTCAACAACACAGACAACACCAAATAAACAAAGCGGTCACGTTTTGAAAGTTTAGTTTTTTCAATTTCCTGACAGTTTTTTTTCAAATGTTGTTTCCATTTAAAAATCCCAGTAACCTGCATTGGCAAATAATACAACATATACAAAACCAAATTACCAAACAAATGATTTTTTAATGAAATATATGAGTAACACAAAGTTCCGCAAAGTCCGAAAAAGTAACAAGAAATCTTTCCCTTCCCTGCAAAAATTGAATAACTCACACCACAAACCGCAGAAATAAGCGCGATTTTGCTATCATTCATAATAAAAGACAGGATAATTATTGCCAAAATCCCAAACGGAAAAACCACTCGTTCAACTTTGCCCCAACCTCTTAACTCTCTGCGGATAAAATTCAACACTGCCATGATTTTATTCTATCTTAAAAACCCGATTTATTGAAATATTTTAAGATTTTTGAAAATCATTTTACTTTTTTTCGTGTGTGATGTCTACTTATAATAGGAAGCAAAAATGGCAATTCAAAAAATAAACCCAAACAGTTTTTCTACAAAACTTTTGAAAAATAAAAGAGTATTATCGACATTAGAAAAGATTTCTGACCATGGAACCTCATTTTCCAACGGAACATCTCTTGTGATGTCGCTTGCGGTTCGCCCAATTTCGATTTTTGCAACTCCTAATACTGAAAAAGAAAATAAACAATACGCAGCAGCAAATTCAATTTGTTCAGGGATAATCAAATTTGGAATAGTTGAAGCCGTTGCACTTCCGATTGAAACAGCAATTAAGCATATTGACAAAAATCCGCAAAATTTTCTAAACGAGCAAACTCTTAAAAATTTGAAAGAGACTGAAAAAGTTTTTGCAGAATCTAAAAGTTATAAATTAATAACCCAAGTTTTAAAACTCGGTACAGGATTTTTGACAGCAATTCCAAAATCTATGCTCACAATCGCGCTGATTCCGATTATTATGGATAATTTATTCATAAAAACACAAAAATCAAAACCTAAAAACCAAGACAATCAACCGATACAACAAAATCAAAAACCAAACTTTACAGGGAACTACATAGCAAAAGGTTTGAGCAAAATTATTGATAACGAACGAATACAAAATTTGGCAATAAAATACCAAAACAAAGATAAAGATATCGCAAAACACATGACAGCAGGAACTGATATTTTATTGACAGCATCATCTGCGTATAGAATAAACCAAAGTTCCGGCATAAAAGAAAACCGCAAAAAGGCCCTAATTTATAACAACATAATATCAACAGCAATAACTCTTGTTGGAGGTTATGCAATAGATAGAGCAATCAAAAAACACACAGAAAATTTTATTGAAAAATTCAAAATAATAAATGCAGGAGACCCAAAAATCGCAAAATATATTGAAGGTATAAATATTTTAAGACCGGCAATCATTTTTGCAGCAATTTATTATGGAATACTACCTATGTTTTCAACATATATGGGCGAAAAGATAGATAAATATGTAGAAAAACATTCTACCGAAAAAAGCTTAAATAAAATAAAATAAACTTTGAAATTTCGTTTTATAGAAATATAATATAGACATGAAAAAGATTATAATTTATATATTTATAATTTATTTTGCAATGGGATTTTTATCTCAATCAAAAGCTGACGAAGTTCCACCTCAAGAAACAATTCAACAAGAAACTCAAAACGAAGAAAATACCACCATGCCGGAAGAGAATGATTCTATCGTTTCTGATGACGATGATGAAGACGATGAAATAGTTTCTGATGATGATGAGGATGATACAGATTACTCAGATTTTTTATATGATGATACAGAAGATAATTCTAATACAATTTATTTAGATGAAACTAAAAATTCTACCCAAAAACCAACGACAAAAAAGAAAGATAAAATAAAAGACTTGAGTATTGATTCTAGTTCAAAAATAACTTCTGATAATCGTAATTATTTATTTGATAACACCAATTTATATGGCACAAAAACAACAAGTTTTGGTACAGAAAAAACTAAAGGAAATTTTTCATTCGGTTCAACTTACGATAACTCAATTAATCCAAACCAATTAACCCAAACACGAACGTTATTTACAAAATATCAAAAGGACAACTTTTCAATAAAAAGTTCCTATAAAAATAACACGCTTGGAGGATTTGACCAACAGTTCAAAGGTTCATTTTCTTTCTCGCCTGAATACAAAATAAATAACCATTTATCTGTACAAAATGTATACACCGTAAATGTAATGGACAAAAGTAGCAAAAATGAAGTCGTATTCAGTCTCAAACCGTTTAACGATGACAGAATGAATCTCAATGTCGGAGCAAGCCAAATAAATTACCAAGATGCAACACCATCACGCTCTCAATTAAATTTTTCAACTCAAATTAAATTTTAATACCAATTGTTTAAATGATGAAAAGTCATTAAAATAGCGCTAAAATAAAATTATTGAAGATTTATAAGAGGAATTTATTATGCTACAAAGACGACATAGTCCATGGATATTGCTACCGTTTGCAATTTTAATAATTGTGGTATTTTTATGCCAAAGCAAACAAACAATTACCTGCAAACCAATTGTTGGGTGCACTTATGAAGAATCTTCAATTGTGAACGGATTAATGGATTTTAAATCTTTTAACCCATCAGATATCGCAACCTACAGAATAGAAACTCACCATTTCTATGGGACAGCATCCCATAGAAGTTTCACATACTATACCCCAACTTTAATAATGAAAGATAATTCTCAAATTGAACTTTCCGAATTTGAATTTAGATTCTATAAAAATGCTGAAAAATTTGTTAATCAAATCATGCAAAATAAAAAGTTCAAAAAATCTACTCCAAACATAATTACCAAAACGATAATTAACTTTTTCTAATAGTTAATGTTTTCTATTTTTTGTACTCTTTGACACTTCTTTTTCATCACAGCCCAAAACTTCGTTCAAATGTTTAATAAGTTCATCTGAGTGATAATGTACGGCGTGGTCTGATTTGTGGTGAATATCCACGATATGATAGTGCATTGCCATTTCGACCTGAATCAATGAAACATTGTAATCATACATTGTTTCAATATATTTGGTTAATGCATTGTTATAGTCTTTTCTTGCATCTTGCAACGCAACATAATTAAGTTGATTTGATTTGTATTGTTCTTCTACCAAATGCAAATTTTCAAGTGATTGTTCAACTTCCATCTTCGCTGTCGGAATTTGATTTTGGTATTTATCAACGTTATTTAAAGCTTTTTTCACTTCAAAATACAAATCTTTTTTAAATAATTCAATCTCATTATCTGCAGCACTTAATTGCGCACCTGCACCTTTAATACTGTGTTTCAACTCCATCAGATTAACAGATGATGATAAATTTACCCCAACTTTGAAACTATTATTAGTTGTTTGATTTGAATTGTTAAATCCATAACCTGCATTAGCCGTCAAATCAGGCAGGTAAGTTCTTTTGATATAAAGTAAATTTTGTTCCATTGCATGCTTTGTGGAAATTAAAACATTCAAATCAGGACTGTTGTCATACGCAATTTCAACCGCCCTATCCAGTGGAAATGTAAATGTCATTGGGATGAAAGCCTCTGACCGACCTGTTTTTTCATTGTAAGCATAATCATTTTCATAAGAAAAAGTATGAGTATCTTTGATTGTATAATCAGGTTGAGAATCAAGATACATCGAATTATTCAAATCAATTTTTGCATTTTTATATTCGTTTTGAGCTTCTAATAATTTTATCTTAGATTCACTCAAATTCAATTCTGCCGTTTTTATATCTGGACGATGTTTTGATTGGGCTAATTTCAAAAAATTTTCGTTAATTTCAACATTATTTTGCGCAACCAATTGAAGAGCTTTTGCTTTTAATAGCGCATAATATTTTAACTTAACATCAAAAAGAGTGTTGCATAAACTGTCCATAAATTCATACTCTGCACCGATTTTGTAAAACTCTTCCATCTTGATGTAGGCAGTTGTTTTACCAAAATTCCAAACTAACTTGTTGACAGAAACCCCAACACTTGGCAATTCTCGATAATGACTGCTGTAATAAGTATTATCTGAGTTATTTTCGTTGTAAAACCCTGCACCAATATTTATGACAGGGAAATATTGAGACTTTGCAATACCTAAATTACTTTTGGCAATATCAAGATTATATTTTTGTCGCTTGATTTTCGGACTGTTTTTAAAAGCTGCCGCAACACAATCAAGAATTGTCAAAACCGAACCGTTGTGAATATCAACCGGCTTGAACAAATCATCATCTTCTATCGCAAATACTTTTATACATCCGACTTGTAAGGTTAATAAAACCAAAACCCAACAAGCAAACTTTCTAATGCCCATATATTAATTATACAACACTTGTCAAGAGCAAAGCTGACAAGTACACAAAACAAAAGCCGATAAGGGGAATCGAACCCCTGACCTACTGATTACGAATCAGTTGCTCTACCATCTGAGCTATATCGGCAATGTTTTTTATAAAATTTTAATAAATTTTCGAGGTCACTGCACCTTCGTATGGCTTAAATTTGGTATGAACCTATCAAAGTCAATATTATAAATATTTTTATCGCTAAAATTACAGAAACTACTGCCAAGATTAACCACAATTTTACCCAATTTCTTTGAGTTTCGTTGAACTGTTCTATGCTATCCCAGTTTTTAGATTGCCATGCCCATTTGTTACCGGCAATACCAAACCACACAGAAATTCCGATAGGTCCGATAACAGGAATTAAGCAAGCGACAAAATACAACAAAGTAATATATTTTTTGTGCATAATTCCCCAAATCCAATTGAACAAAAATGCACCCCAGTTAAAATGTTTCAATTCTTGAGGCAATTCGTTTTCTTCAGAGATAACCCATTCACCACAGAATTTACATTTTTTTGCATCTTCATTTATTTCGCCACCGCAAAACTGACAGATTTTCACTTGGTTTTCGCTCATAATTTCTCTCTCACATTAAATTACAACTGACATAATAATATAACCTTGAACTACATCTGTCAATTAAAATTAAATTTATTTGCGTTTCCAAGTTTTATCAGGAATTTTCCAGTCATTTGTAATAATTTTACTCAAACACCAATAACCATTCCCATTGTAGCAATTATTTTCTATCTGTTCTTTTGTTTTATCATACCCAGCAGGAACCAAACCTCGCTCAGTCCAAACAACAGTTTGAATATCTTTACCTACACGATTGGGTTTCTTGGCACCATTTGCATCAAAATATATAACCAAGCACGTATCATTTGTATCAACCCCAAACATTCCACGACAAGTACCTGCAGCATGTCCATCCATATCAAACCAAGCCCCTTTTGCCGTTGTAAAAGTTAGAATATTTATACCCCAACCATAATTATTAGTATAATCCCAACTATTGCGATTACCGTTTAAGTCCAAAGCTTCACCATATTTATGCCAACAACCGGGTTTATTTACACATACAGATTCTACCTTCATGTGTTTTGCAATAAACGAATCATACCATTCTTTCATTGCGCTATCACTGCCATCTTGAAATACTTCATAAGACAAACCTTCTTCATCCATAAACTTCATTGTTTGCTGAATTGAAGCATAAGCTGTTTTCAACTGACCTTCCAACACCTTTTTGGAATAATTAGACAATAATGTCGGAATCGTTATCGCTGCAACAACACCGATAATTCCAAGAGTTATCAAAACTTCTGCCAAAGTAAAAGCCATACGTTTAAAAATAGTAATCATAGGTATTCCTTCTCTAATTTTTATATACGATTGTTGATAATTTACATACTATCATGTATAAAAATTATTTGTCAAATCTTATAAAATTACTGTATGGATTTGAAGGACTTAAACAAAAATATTGCAGATAATTTGCGACAAATAAGAGCAAAAAACAGAATTTCGCAAGACGAATTGGCGGAACTCAGCGGAATTAGTCAACAGTACATCTGTAAAATTGAAAACGAAAAAGTAAATCCAAGCATATATATATTATTCAAAATTGCAGACTCTCTAAAAGTAACAGTTAATGACCTGATTTATTAAAAAATGTCTTCAAAATTTTTCGATAATTTTTACATTCCGTTATGTTTTTTGTAGAATAAACATGTGATACTTTTAAGAAGGAGAACACACATGAAAAAATCAATTAAAGACCTTGGCGATATCAAGGGAAAAAGAGCGTTAGTCAGAGTTGACGTAAACGTTCCACTAGACGAAAACAAAAACGTTACTGATGACACAAGAATCCAAGCAATTTTACCTACTGTAAAATTCTTAAAAGATAAAGGTGCTAAAATCATCTTGATGGCTCACTTGGGCAGACCAAAAGGTGAATGGAACCTTGAATTTTCACTAGAACCTGTTGCTAAATATTTGGCTAAAGTTTTGGGTGAAGATGTATTATTTGTAAAATCACCTGTTGGAAAAGGTGCTGATAAAGAATTGGCTAATTTAAAAGAAGGTCAAGTTGCACTTTTGGAAAACATCAGATTCTACAAAGCTGAAGAAGCTAAAGATGACGATATGACTTTTGCTGAAGAACTTGCTAAACTTGGCGATTTCTACGTAAACGATGCATTTGGTGCTGCTCACAGAAAACACACTTCAACTGCTAAAGTTGCTCACATCCTTAAACCAGCTGTTGCAGGTTTGTTGATGGAAAAAGAAATCAGATGCTTGTCACAAGCTCTTGACAACCCAACTCACCCATTCACAGCTGTAGTTGGTGGTGCTAAAGTTTCTTCAAAAATTGGTGTTTTAGAAAATTTAATCGACAAAGTTGATAACCTAATTATCGGTGGTGGTATGGCTTACACTTTCGTTAAAGCTAACGGTGGTAAAATCGGTAACTCAATTTGCGAAGATGACCAAATTGATGTTGCTAAAGCTATCGAAAAGAAAGCTGCTGATAAAGGCGTAAAACTTGTTATGGCTACAGATGTTTTGGCTGCTGACGATTTTTCTGGCAACGGCACAAACAAATTTGTTGCTATCAACGAAATTCCTGACGGATTTGAAGGCGTTGATGCAGGTCCTGAGTCAAGAAAAGCTTTTGCTGATGTAATCAAAGCTTCAAAAACAATCTTGATGAACGGTCCTGTTGGTGCTTTTGAAAACCCTAAATTCGCTGACGGTACAAAAGCTGTATTAGAAGCTATCGTAGAAGCTACTAAAAATGGTGCTGTATCTGTTATCGGTGGTGGTGATTCAGTTTCAGCCGCTAAAAAATTCTGCAAAGCTGAAGACTTCACTCACGTTTCAACAGGTGGCGGTGCTTCTCTAGAATTCATCGAAGGTAAAGTATTACCGGGGGTTGCAGCTCTTGATGAAGCATAATTGAAAGAATATTCAATAATTTGAAGGCGACAATGGTTTTTAACCATTGTCGCCTTTTTAAAACCTTTATAAAAAATTATCAATTAATCATTTGCACTGGTCAAAAAGTTCACCAAACCTTGTAACCCAAGTTTGTAACTATCAATTTTAAAGCCGGTAATTTGTCCGACACAAACATCTGCAAACATTGAATTATGTCTAAATTCTTCTCTTTTATAAATATTTGAGATATGAACTTCAACTGTCGGAATTTTAACTGATGTTAAAGCATCACGTATCGCAACACTTGTATGAGTGTATGCGCCTGCATTTAAGACAATTCCGTCAAAATTTCCGAGTGCATACTGAATTTTTTCTATAATTTCACCTTCAAAGTTACTTTGAAAAATTTCAATATTTATACCAAGCTCAAATGAATACTCATGGAGTTCCATTTCCAAATCCTTGTATGACTTTGAGCCATATTGCTCAGGCTCTCTAACCCCTAACATATTGAGGTTCGGACCATTAATGATTAATATATTCAAATTTCTATCCATAGATTTATTATAATACAAAAAATACTATTTGTAAATTTTTGTTAATTTTTACAAAGTAAACGTAACCAATTTGACATGCTTATTTTATCATGCATGTACAAACTATCCCAAAATCTCCTCCCAAGATTATTGTTCAAGTCGCAAAAAGTTGTGACTTTTTTTTTGACTAAAATTGGGAGAAAATCAAGTTAATCGGTGGTACTAAAATCTTACGATTTTAGCGATAATTCAGCTACTATTCGTGCAATGTCGGCACCACCGATTGCAACTTCTAAAATCAATGGGGAATAAATTACCATGGTTTCTTTGTATGACATTGTATCAAGGTCAATGATGTTGAATTCTACAAAGTCTTCACCTACATACATAAGTTTTCCGTATTCTCCGCCTGTTGCCCATCTCATAAAAACATATTGATTTTCGTATTCTTTAAGCTTCTCTAACATTTTCATAAATATCACCTAATAACCCTATTAATATACTAATTATATTAATTCCTTAGTCAATAATTCAAATTTAAACGATAAAACTTCTTAATGAACCGTCTTGGTGGTACAAACCTCCACCACAAACAGTTTCTACAACTTTAAGCACAACTTCACGTGGGGCATCAATTTGATTTAGCATAAACTCTTGTCCGGTGTGCTTAATTTTGAAAATACACTTTTGATTTGCATCTGCAGGAACATATAGAGATGCAATTTCGTTTTCTAAAAGTTTAACAATCTCTTCATCTCTATCTTTTGCATCTTTGATAATTTCGTTATAATTTCCGCGAATTGCCATAATTCTGTTTGAGAAAATATGTCTGCCATCGTCTCTAAACAACGCTTGCGGTTGGAAATTACATCTGGTTGTAAAACTCATTTTATGCCACAAAATATTGACTACTGCAATTGATTTCAGGGCATCGGATTCGACATAAATATTTTGAGTAGTAACTCC
Source organism: Cyanobacteria bacterium UBA4641 (assembly GCA_002405805.1). Classification (GTDB taxonomy): domain Bacteria; phylum Cyanobacteriota; class Vampirovibrionia; order Gastranaerophilales; family Gastranaerophilaceae; genus Zag111. Next base: position 12,993 of record DHMN01000067.1, read on the forward strand.
GCGTGAAGAAAAAGACTGTTTCAAATTGTCGGAAACAAGCTCAAGACAATCAATCATTCTTGAGAAAATATCATTTGTATTGACTGTTGAATGTTGATAATCCAAGAATTGTTTATACATGTGAGAAGATACAAGCTCAACTCTCTCTTGAATAACAATATCTTTCTTTGTGGCGGTTTCAGAGTTATCAAAACTTTCAAAATTATTTAGCAATTTCGTATCCTTTTTATACCCTATTTTTAAAATAAACATGTTTTCTTGTAAAGATTATATATTTTTTCGTTACAAAACTGAATACTTAAATTGGGCTATAAATAGGTTTTTAGATTTGAAAGCATTAAATAGTAAAATTATTTTTCACACAATAATCTGATAGCGCACTTTTTTTATTATCGATACTTTCTCTCAAATATGTATTATGAGTCGTTTTTATGACAATTTCATTGGCTTTGTCATACATTTTTGATGCACCTTTCAAATACTCAATTTGATTAGGTGATTGAATTGTTCCGATGTCATTGTAATATTTGCCGTAAAGCAAATAGATTCGAGACATCATATCATACATACTATATTTTTTAGCAAGCGCAAGTCCTGATTCTAAGCAGATTTTAGCTGTTTCGTAATCAGAAGTTTCCATATAAGCTTTTGCTAACAAAATTTTCAACGCAACAATGAAAAATGTATTATTTATTCGCGGATTTTGCGCAATTTCAAGAGTCTGATTTGCAATATCAATAGCATTTTTAACAGATTCGGTAACCATTGTGGCTTCTGCTATCAAATACCACGCCAACAATGCTCCCATTGCCATTTTTTTATTTGCAAAATATGTAACCTGTTCATTATAAATTTCAACCGCATGCTTTGCCTGTTTTGATTCATAGAACAGCTTGCCAAGCAGAGTTTTGAATACATTTTTCAAAAATTCATTACCTGTATCACCTGCCATCATTGCAGCGTCAAACAGTTCTTCTTTCAAGCCGTCAAAATCTTTTTGCAAAAATTTATTTATCAAACTTATCAAAGAATAGCAATTAAATATGTCGGCTGATTCTTCCGTCAGGTCGTTAAAATCAATATCTTTTGAGCCAATCATATTGGTAATATCTGATAAAATTTCCTGAGAAGTTTGGAAATTTCCTTTCATCGTATTGGCATAAGCCAAAACAAATTTTGCTTTGCACATCAAATTAGAATCATTGATTTTGTGTTTATCAATAATTTCAAAAAGCAAAGTCAAAACTTCAAACGAGCGGTCATTTCCTTGCATAGCAAGAGCCGTTGCAAGCGCAAGATATACTCTTAACCATGTGTCATACAAAAAGCCCATAGGAAGTGTTGTATTTTGTCTTTTGTTAGAAAGATTTGCGCTAATAATTGGCAAAATATCGTTATCAATAAGGTTTACGACCTCTCCACAATTTCCGATATTTAATAAAGAAGTTAATTTTGATGCCTTTATCATTGCAGATTCAAGTTCTTGTGTCGGAGAAAGTTTTTTCAAAACATTATCTACACATTCAACATCTCCGAAATAATTGCCAACTTTTTTGCAACACAAAGCCAAATACCCCAAAAGGTCAATTTCTTTTGCCTCATCGTTTTGAGCTTTAGCATTTGAAATCGCATCAGGTAAAAACTCTATAGCCTCTTCAGGGTCATATTCTGCCAACAATTTGCCAAGACGTTCGCTGATATTGTAGCGAATATTCAAGGTTTCATTTTCATTAAATTCATTCAAAAGTGCCAAACATTGCTTTTGGGCAATTACGTACAGATTTACATCCCCAACATAAGCAGCAAGCCTTGTTGTTTTTGTCCAAATATCAAACGCCATGCGGTTTTCTTTTAAATTATGCGCTATCATCGCCATTGTCGCATTTGTATTTAGAGTAAAAATACTTATAGCCTTGCCTACCTTGACATTTAGGTCTTCAAACGAAGAATCTTTTTGAATATTTTTCAAAATCGTTTCCCATAAAAGAAGGTTGTTAAATTCATAGAAAACTTCATTATAAGGTCTGACAAAATTTGATTTTGCCAAATATGACATAATGTCGTTAAATTCTTGATTTTTATATCCAAAAATTTGTTTTAACAATGCCAAATTCAATTTATTGCCTAAAATTGCAGCACCACATAGCATTTTGTGAGCCTCTGGGTTGGATTTTTTCAAAGTTTCCAAACGCTCTTTAATCAATTCAGAAAATGAATTTGGCATCAAAAACGCTTTATCTGCAATCTGACAATCAAAGCAATAGCTTATGGCTTGCTCAACAAATGCAGGATTACCTTTGCATTTTTCAAAAATAACTTCTTTTTCTCGTTGTGAGACATAAGTTCCTGATTCACCTGTCAAGCGCATATTGCGTTCCATTTTTTCAGGCTCAGCAGGTGCCAAATGGATATCTTTATAAGCTTTTAATGATTTATTTTCAATTCCGAAAAAGCTGCTCACAGGCTTATGTTCATTATAAATCGCAACAAATTTTAAATTTTTCCAGTTGTAATCGCGCCTGATAAAATTAGTTAAAAATTCAATCGAAAATCCGTCAATAAAATCAAAATTATCAACAACAAAAATAAATCGACCGGTTTTACAAAAAGCATCAAAAATCTTATTCAGAATTTCTGTCGTTCTCTTTTTGTTGATAATTATATCTTCGTAATTGCCATCAATTGAATTATACAAAAAATTCAAAAAATCAGAGACTTCCGAATTGGTCAAAAATCGAAATTCATTGCTAAAAAACTGAACACCGTCTTTTCTCAAATCATCACTATTCAGATAATAATTCGGCAACTTAAAAAGGTTCAACAACATATCCTGAATAACTCCCCCCGGAGTCAATTGGGTAAGTTGGGTGCATTTGCCGATACACCATTCAAACTTTTGGTCTTCAAGTTTTTTTATGACAGATTTTAGCAAAGAAGTTTTGCCAATACCTTTTTCACCTGTTATAGAAAAAACTTTTTCCTCTTTTGAAAGTAAACCTTCTGATAGCAATTCTAAAGCTTGCTCTTGAGTGGTCAAGTTCGGTAAAAATTCAAGTTTTGAAGAAACTTTTTTAGACTCTTCAACAATTTTAGTTTCAGGATTTGCTCCAAAAGGAGAACCGCATTTTCGGCATTTTGTCGCCATAGGAAAATTTACACTATGACAATGACTGCAAACCTTTAACAACTCCTGTCCGCAATTTTTACACAACAAAGTCCCCATAGGATTGACCGTATTGCAATGAGAACAGATTAAACCTGTGCGAGTTTTGCAATATGGGCATCTCAAAGAATTATCAGAAATATTTTTTTTACAAACAGGACATTTCATATCTACTCAATAATATCTCTGACTTTATCCATCAATTTGTATAATCTTTTTGAAATTTCAGATTGAGATAAGCCGAGTTCTTCAGAAATTTCTTTCTGAGTCATGCCTTTATCATAGCGCAATGTATAAATGCGTAAATAGTTTTTGTCAGGTTCTTCTTTATCAATGTTTTTAATAGTATCTGCAACAAATTGCAAAATTTCTTTTTGAATGACAATTTCTTCAGGATTTTCAGGAACTTTTACATTTGAATACTTGATAACAACATTTGAATAATCAACAGGAGCTTCGTCAATAGCAACTTCTTTTGTCGACATGTACCCTGAACGAGTTCTCCTCAAACGTCCTGAATCTTTTAAAACATTGATAATAGAAGTAGTAACAATGCGTTTTAAATATGCTTCCAAAGTAGATTCTGTATCAATAGCATTAAGAATCGCAACAGAGCGTTTGCATGTTTCGTTAAAGAAATCGTCATACAAATCCTCATTATTTGGGTATTTGCGGTCATTTTTTATTATTCTGCTAATTAAATCTATTTTGTCTTGTGTTAATTCCACAATTTAACTTCCTCTACTTCTTTTTACAGTATATCATATTTAGAAATAAATTTTAAGTATCGCTGTTGTACTTTCGTCATTATTCAAGCTATGAGGAGCTTTGAGGGATTTCAAAGTTTGGTTTACAGTTTGTAACACAATTTTATCAATTTGCGGTGAACCACTTGATATAATAATTTGAGAATTTTTGTAAGTACCGTCTTTATCAAATGTTACGCTAACTCTAACCTCATTTGAATATGCATAATCTGTCGCTAGCAACAAATCACTTGATAATGACAATTTCAAACTTTTACCAACAGCTTGGAAGTATTGTTTAAACGCTGCATTATAAGATATATAATCAGGAACTTCCCATGTCAATTTTCTTACATCAATAAATGTATTAACAGGCATTTGTTTTGGCTTAGCTGAGGAAACCGGTTGAGGTGCAACTTTTGCAGGTGTTGCTGTTTTTGCGGCAACAGGAGCTTTCACAGTTGAGGCTAACGCATCGGTATTATTATCCATATTAACAACATTATCAGGATTTACATTCAAAGTATTGCTATCAGCAACGCCGTTATCAGGACTTGTTGGGGCATTATCATCTGTGATAGGTTGTGGAGTCTCTTCGGTTGGAGTTTTGAACATCTTAGCTACACCAAAACCGATTGCACCAATCAAAGCAAAAGCTATCAATGAGCCAACGATGCCCAAACCTAAGCCAAGACCTGCTTTACCTTTAGCATTAGCAGCTGAACCTAATCTGCCGGGGTTTTGCAATAGCGCACCACCAGGAACTTTTGAATCTTCATTATATAATTCACCCAAAGACTCAGGTCCTTCCATCACTGGCATTTCAGGATTGTTGATATCAATAGGAATTTCACCGACTCTGAAAGATTTATCACTGATTACCATAGAGTTTTCCATAACAGCTAAAGGTTTATGCTCTTCTACAGGAGGTTCGGTAATCATATTCATATCTTCTTCGCTCAATTCAACATCATTTGCTTGAGGTTGTTCTTCAAGTGGTGTATCTTCCAAATTATCGTAATTTGTATCTTCCATCCAGTCTTGAGAATCATCTGCAACTTCTTGATGAGTTTCGTCTGCAACCTCTTGAGGTTCATCTAAATCGTCAAAATTAAGTTCTTCATCTGATACAGCTTGTTGTTCTTCTTGACTTCCTGTCGGAGTTTCTGTTTCTTCTGACAAAAAGTCAGCATCATCAAGATTTAATACTTCACCATTTGTTGAACTTTCTTCATTTTGTTCAGATTCTGTTTCATCACCTGCCAAAAGTTCCAAATCTTCTAATGTCAATTCTTCTGTGTCATTTTCTTCTTGTTGAGGTGCTAAATCAGCAACTACAGCATTTTCTTCTTTTTGTTCTTCAACCTGAGGAGTTTCAACATCAATATTTTCAATAGACGTATCTTCTGCAGGAACAGACTCTTGAACATCATGAGACTTTTCAAGATGAGGTTCTGTTAATTCAGGAACATCTTCATCCAATGTAATCTCATCATCTAAACCAATTGAGTCATCTAAACTCAAGGTATCTTCTTTCGGAAGTTCTTCAGGTTTAGAATCTTCAAATTTCACGTCGTTTTCATTATTAAAAATATCATCATTCAAATTAGACAAATCCTCTTGAGGTAAATCCATATCCATGCCCAAATCTAACGAATCATTGTCATCTAATGAAATTTCGTTCAAATTCATTTTCATGCCCATATCAACAAGATGTTCATCACCATTATTACTATCTTCTCCAAGGCTCAAATCTTGCGCAAATCCATCAATAGAAGAGGTTCCGTCTTCGTTGATTGTAAATGAAGATAAGTTTGGTAAATCCATTCCTTTAAATTCATCTTCATGAGAAATTTCCGGAAGATTTTCAACAGGTTTTGTAGGAGAATCAACATTTTGTAAGTTTGATAACTCTACGATTTCATCCGTATTTTCATGAAATTCTGCTGTTTGAACTGATTCCATTTTTGAAATATCAACAGTTTCTTGTTCAAATTTTTCTTCTGTTTTTTGTTCTACCGTATGCAAATCAGAAAGGTCTGTCGGAGTTTCAAATTGTCCTGATGCCTCAGCCTCCATATTTGCCTCGATTTTTGCAGTAGATAAATCACCCAAAGCAGCGATGTGTTCAGGAATTTCTGCTGTATCAGGTGCGATATCAGTTTTTGCGTAATCAATTTTATCTAAATTCTTTTGCTGTTTTTCTAGATTTTTACCAACAACGTTATCAACCATTTCGCCAGCAACAGATGCAAGTTTTATTGCCTCAGCAGATGCTGCAGCACTTGCTGCTGTTGTTGCAGCACCAGCAGCAGCTGTAGCTCCTGCGGCAATTGCACCTGCAGTGGCAGCACCTGCTACAGTTTTTTCGATTCCGCTTTGAACAGCATCACTGACAACTTGTGCCAAATTTTTTGTTATATCTTTTTTAGGTTCTTCTTTTTTATCTTCTTCCGGATTTTTGTCAATTGCAGCAATGGTTTCATCTAACAATGCATCAACAGAAAGATTATCCATATTAGCTACAGGTTTAGGAGGTTCAACAACAAAACTTTGTTCTTCAACAGCTTTTTGAGTCTCATGAACCTCTTCAATCTCAGCTTTTGCCTCTTTCTTAACATCTTCAACAACAGGAACAGAGTCGTGGTGCTTAGGTTCAGTTTTTTGTTCTTCCTCTCCAAAACCATCGTCTAACAAATCGTCTCCTAAATCCGCATTACCAAAATCTAATGCAGGTTCATCCAACGGTTCAATATTTTCCACTTCAATATTATCAATATGTTCAGATTGAGTAATCTCTTCATGCTCAATTACAGGTTCTGCAACTGTATTTTCAATCGGTTGAACATCTTCGGTTTCCGCAAGCGGTTCTTCTGGCGCTAAAGGTTCAATTGTCAAATCTTCAAGATTTTCCCCAACGTCAAAAGATTGAGTTTCATCTTCTTCTAGTGGTTCTAATGCAGATTCAACATTTGTTTCAGGGTCAGAGTTTTTCTCTTCTTGTTGAGACTCTTGTTCTTCATTTTGAGGTTCTTCTTCTGATTCTTCATCGTCAAAGAAAGATTCATCCAACATCATTTCATCGTCATTAGGATTTTCTAATGAGATTTCTTCATTTGCGTCTTCTGTTGGTGCATCCTCTTCTTCTGCATGCAATAGTGTAAACGCAGCATCTTCAGCTTTAGATGATTTTGCAATTTCAGGCGCTACACTATAAGCTAAAGTTTCAAAATTATCAAATTCCAAAACGCTGTCTCTTAATTGCGCACTAGATAACAGCAACTCATACAATTCAATTTCTTCATCCAATGTAATATTGTGGTCTGCCAAAGAAATTGAAAGTTCTCTGCCATGGAAAAATTCTTCTTCGGTAAGTTTTCTATGATTTTTCCCAGGGAAATTTTGAATAAATTTTGTCAAAGATTCAGGAGAAGATAATTTATTTTTGCTAAAGAAATAATATTCATCATTTTGGTTATCTTTATTTATCTGAGAAGTTTTGAAATATCCTAAAAATTCTACATATTTAAAATCAGCATCAATTTTTAAAACTGCATAAATATCAGGAGTTAAGCCAAGTTCAAAGTGGCTTTTTGGAATGAAAATTTGATTATCGTCAAATATTACACGAACATCAATATGAATATTCGGTAGCAAGATATCAGCAATATCATTCTTTTCCAAAATTTTTGAAATTGAATGAAGGTTATGCAAATTAGAAACATCAATTCCTTCCGATGCTAAATATTTTGTAAGAAGTTCTGCTCCTAAAGCATTGATATATGCTCTATTTTTAACTTCTTTATTCACAAAACTTCTGGACATAAATTCTGCCTCAGTTGTATTTTCTTTTTCAATATAAATTAATGTTTCTTGTTTTGATGCCATTTTTAATTATTCCTCCCTCTACAAAACTATAGATGACACGAGAATTTAAAATATTCCAAAATTATTGTAAATTTTTGTAACAAATCTTTCCAAATATACAAGATTGAGTCAAAATTATTGTATTAGGAGTTTTATTTATAGTGTAGTAGAAAAAAGTTTTACAAGGAGGTTTTCTCATGGCTTTGAGTCCAATTTCAAGTGTACGTTTTTGCGGTGAAGCTGCACCAGCTCAAGAAACAAAAGCAGCAAATACAAATAATGTTTTAGAACGCCCAGGAGCATTTGCTAAACAACCTGAAGGCGACAAAGTAGATTTATCAACAACTGACAAAGCGGAAAAGAAAAAAGGCGGTCATGCTATCCGTAACACAGTTATCGGTGTAGTTGTAGCGGCTGCAGCTTTAGTTGGTTTAACAAAAGGTGGTGTACTTACAAAATTGACAGAAGATGCTCTTAAAGAAGCTAAATTCTATAGTCCTAAGAAGATTGGTCACTACTTGGCAACAGCCGGTGAATTTATCAGTAAATACACTTATGACCAAGTTGCAAAACTATGGTCTAAACCGGCAGCTTAATTATAACTTGAGAGAAAACCTATTAACAAATAACCAAAAAGCGGATTACTCTTTGTGGAGTGGTTCGCTTTTTGCTTTTTTATTTGCTTGACGAAAATTTAATCAATATGGTATAATACAAGAGTTGATTTGAGTTTTACCCCACCTAACAGGTCATCTGATATGTCAGAAAGGATATTATGACATACGGAGTTCCATATTCTTTTGTCCCTGGGACAAAAGCTAAAGCCGATGAAGTTAATGCAAACTTTATCGATATTTTAAATAAGCTTGAAGACACAAATTCAAGAATTGATGAAACCAACACAAAATCAGACCAAGATTTAAAAGACGCAAAAGAAGAATTATCCACAGAAATAGAAAAGAAAGCCGATTTGAATTTTTCAAACCTTGGAACTGATGCAAAAGCAATGTTCAGCGCAAAAGCAAACGCATCTGACATTGATGGCAAATGGGTCAAAAAATCACTCACAATCGCTCAATCAACCTCAATTTCAGCAGGTCAGACCAAAAACTTTTCCCTATCATCATACCTACCAAGCGATAACAATGTTTACGAAGTCCTATTTTCAACTACTTTAAATGTTGCAGGCAATTACGCTTACATATTTTTGAGTTCTTCTTATGTATCAAATGCTGCGATGTGCCGAGCAGATTCAGCCGGAATGTATGCCGCATCATCTGTGACATTACCAATCGGAACAAACAGAACCGTTTCGATTCTCAGTAACTCATCACAATCAGGGAATGCAACATTTGAACTATATGCAAAAGCGTACAGAAAAGTAAGATAACAAGGGAGGACAGATAATGAAGTATATAATTTATGTTGAAGATAACAAAATCACAGGTGCAGGATGCGCCGAACAAATCGGCGAGGATATTCAAAACATTGAAGTTGAGGAAACTATTTATAATGAATTTATTCAAGATAATTTGCTATACATTTTTGAAGATGGGAAAATAATCAAAAATCCTAAATACGACACCGAAAGGCAAAAATTAGCCATAAAACAAAGAGCGGAGGAAATTGCGCAAGAGTTAAACGAACTTGACTTAAAACGTATTCGAGCGGTTTGTGAAGACGAAATTAAAGATAAAAAAACAAACCAAACATGGCTTGATTATTACAATTCAAAAATCTATGATTTGAGGATTGAACTAAACAGTTTGCAATTGCAAATATAACAAAAATGACGGCATTGAAGAATATTCAATGCCGTTATTTTTAATCTTAAATCTTTTATCATGTTTTTGTTATAATTTTTAGTAAATATAGGAGAAAAATTATGGTAGAAATTAGAGAAGAATTTATAAACCAAGCAAAACATTTGGCAAGAAACGCAGAAGTTTTACCGGGGGGAATTGAAGAACTTGCAGTAAAACTTCAACATGCAGCAGATACAAATACTCCACTACGTGTAAAACTTGGTATGGACCCAACAAGACCTGACCTTCACTTGGGTCACACTGTTGTAATGAGAAAATTAAGAGAATTTCAATCTCTCGGTCACAAAATCGTTTTAATTGTAGGTGGCGCAACTGCTATGGTTGGTGACCCTTCAGGAAAATCAGAAACTCGACCGGCTCTAACAAAAGAACAAGTTGCAGAAAACGCAAAATCTTACTTTGACCAAATGTCAAAAGTTCTTGATGTAACAGATGCAGAAGTTACAAATAATGCTGATTGGTTACACAAAATGAGCTTTACTGATTTATTGAAACTTTCAGCTCAAGTAACCGTTGCACAAATGATGACAAGAGACGATTTTGCAAAAAGATACGCAGATGGCAGACCTATTTCAATTCACGAATTTTTCTATCCGTTGATGCAGGCTTATGATTCTGTTGCTATTGATGCAGATATTGAATTAGGCGGAACAGACCAAAGATTCAACACATTATTAGGACGTGACATCCAAGCAGCTTACGGCAAAAAATACCCTCAATTGGTTATGTTGTTGCCACTACTTGAAGGTACAGATGGTGTTGTAAAAATGTCAAAAACATACCCTGAACACTGCATATCTCTTACTGACAGCGCAAAAGATATGTTTGGCAAATTGATGAGTATTCCTGATAATATGATTACTCGCTACTACAGCTTATTGACTGATGCTACAAAAGATGAGCTTGAAACTTACGACAAGCAAATCGCAGATGGCACAATCAATCCGCGCAACATCAAAATGCAACTTGCCCACACAATCACAGAAGAATACCACGGCAAAGAAGGTGCTGACAAAGCTCAAGAAGAATTTATCAATGTCGTATCAAATAAAGGTATTCCTGAAGATATTGAAGAGGTAAAAGTTGAAGATGGCAAAAATATTCTTGACTTATTAACAGAATTAAAATTTGCAGCAAGCCGCGGAGAGGCAAAACGCTTAATCCAAGGTGGCGGTGTCAAAATTGACGGTGAAAAAATTGCTGATATGGGCTATACATTTGAAATCAAAGATAGCATAATATTACAAGCAGGCAAACGTAAATTTGCTAAATTAGTAAAATAATAACGAAACCAAAATAAAACATTCAGAGTCGGCACAAAATGCCGACCTGATTTTTAAATAACAAGAAAGAGAGCCAAAATGCTTAGTGTAATCAAGCGTGGAATTTCAAAAGTCAGAGAAGACATAAAAGTCATTTATGAAAACGACCCTGCCGCAAAGAACCTTTTAGAAGTTATTCTTTGTTATCCGGGGTTGCACGCACTTGTTGCATACAGATTTGCACACAGACTCTACAAATGGGATATTCCGCTAATTCCGAGAGTTATATCCTACTTAACAAGAATAATCACAGGTATAGAAATCCATCCTGGGGCAAAAATCGGAAGACGCTTTTTCATTGACCACGGAGAAGGGGTTGTAATAGGCGAAACAACCATAATTGGCGACGATGTTTTAATCTATCAACAAGTAACACTTGGTGGAACAGGTAAAGAATCAGGCAAACGTCACCCAACCCTTGGTAACAACGTTATTGTCGGCGCCGGTGCCAAAATTTTAGGTAACATTACAATTGGTGACAATGTACGAATTGGTGCAGGTTCAGTTGTTGTGGAAGATGTGCCGGAGCACTCAACCGTTGTAGGAATCCCTGGACGAATAGTCCACCGTGCAGTAATAGACAAACAAGGGAACCTTATGCACAACAGAATCCCTGACCCTGTAAAATGTGAGATTAACAAACTTAAAGCCGAAATGGAAATTTTGAAAGAAAAGTTAGATAAATAGGGCAGAGAATAGACAATTTTAAAAGTCGTTCAGCATTCCCATGCAGACAAAGTAATAGCATGACCTTTTTATATTGTCATTCTGAAAGCTTAGAAAATTTGTGTAAGCTTTGCGAACGCAAAATTTTCTTGCTATTCAGAATCTATCAATATTTATTTACGAAAAAATATGTCACCCTGAATTTATTTCAGGGTCTATCCATTTTATTATAGTCATGCTGAACTTGTTTCAGCATCTCTAATAAAACAAATTAGTCCTAGCTGAAATTTGTAATATTTGAGACCCTGAAACAAGTTCAGGGTGACATAGACCTTTTTGTTTATGTCTCTCCGGATGGGAGAGACCGAAATTGTATTTGAGCGGTACGCGAAAATCTACAATTTCGAGTGAGGGTTTGAACAATGCAATTAATGTTCAATTATACTGAAAACCCCTCACCCTACCCCTCAGCCATACGGTACGCAGTCTCACACAACCTGCATAGTACATTGGTTTTAGGGGATAAATACATAAAATGTGCTTAGTTTCCATCAGGAGTTTCTGTCGTGCATACATTTTTGTTATTCAGATATTCTGTCCAAGCTGCATCTCCATCATTATTTCTCATTGCAGTTACAAGTTTATTAACCTGCTCTTTGGTAAAATTACAACGAATAGTATATTTAGCATTAACAGGTCCGACAATTTCAATATATGAACATAACCCATTTCTAATCCCTACAATTCGTTTTCTTGTTGATACTTTCATCCCAAACATATCAATTGGACCAATTGAATAAGTATAAGGGTTACAAGTTTTGAATGAATTGATAAAATCATTTGTATAAGGATTACTATCTATTTGCGCGCATACGGCAATACCAACAATTCCACTAACTACAAATACACTTAATGCTATAATAAACTTTTGCACACCAACCTCCATAATAAATTAAAAATATCCTAAAACTCTCTTCTTGAGAATATTTTAATTTACTTATTAACACAATAAAAGATAATACGCAATGTTGTTAATATTTAACAAACATTATAAATGCCGAATTTGGATTATTAAAAAGATTCTGAAATAAATTCAGAATGACATTAAAATACTGGTCTTCTTGTCAGCTTGCCATCCTGCCTTCTCATTATTAACAAATGTAAAGCAAAATTTTCAAAATTAATCAATTTTTGTGCATTTATATACTTTATATATACAAGATATAGAAAACAAGGTTTTATTATGGTGAATTATAATAACTACAGCTCCAGATATACGCCTTCTGTCCACACCGGACGGACAAATATTTGGAATAGATATGAAGACAACGCTAATAATAAAAGAATGGCATTTATGGCTAATAGCTATCAAGCTCCATTGTTAAATTTCGGCGCACCACCTCCACATCCAATGGGTGGATATACAGAAGTGAACATTCAAAACGGTCCATCTAAATCTTGGATGCAAGGAAATGCCATAGGACAAATCACAGGATTTGGAGTCAACTTATATCAACAATACCAGCCACAAATTACAAATTTTTTCCATAAAATATTCGGATAATATACAAAACGTCGGCGGAAACTTAAAAAGTTTCCGCCGACTTCTTATAACTTTTGGTCATACAACATAATTAACACATTGTGTTAAATTACATCATACCTCCCATACCGCCCATGCCTGCCATTGCTGACATATCAGGTGCAGCAGCTTTTTCTTCTGGGATATCAACAACTGCAGCCTCTGTAGTCAATAACATTGAACCAACAGATGCAGCGTTAATCAAAGCTGACCTTGTAACTTTTGCAGGGTCAACGATACCTGCTTGGAACATATCAACATATTTGCTGTTTAATGCATCGTAACCATAAGCTCCGTCTTTTTCAAGAACACAATCAACAACAACATCAGCTTTAGCACCTGCGTTGCGAGCGATAGCTCTAAGAGGTACATCCAATGCAGCAGTCAAGATTTTGTAACCAACTTTTTCATCATCTGATTCAAAGTCCATAGAATCTAACTTAGCATTCAATTCTTGTTGAACTCTCAACAATGCTACGCCACCACCTGGAACAATACCTTCTTCGTTAGCAGCTCTTGTAGCGTTTAGAGCATCTTCAATTCTCAATTTTCTTTCTTTCAATTCAACTTCTGATGCTGCACCAACTTCAATCAAAGCAACTCCGCCTGACAATTTTGCAACACGTTCTTGAAGTTTTTCTTTATCGTATTCACTATCAGATGCTTCAATTTGTTTTCTGATAAGTCTTACTCTTTCTTGAACAGCAGCTTTTGTTTCGTCACCAACAACGATTGTAGTTTCGTCTTTAGTAACAGTAACACGTTTTGCTTTACCTAACATTTGAGTTGTTACGTTTTCAAGCTTGATACCTAATTCTTCAGTGAACATTTCGCCACCAGTTAAAATAGCGATATCTTCAAGCATTGCTTTTCTTCTATCACCAAAACCCGGAGCTTTAACTGCAACTGCTCTCAAAACTTTTCTCATTGTATTTACAACTAATGTTGCAAGAGCTTCACCTTCGATATCTTCAGCAATCAATAACAAAGATTTGCCATCACGAGCAACTTGTTCCAACAATGGAACCAAGTCAGAAATCAAGTTGATTTTCTTGTTGCAACAGAATACATAAGCATCTTCAAGTACAGCTTCCATTCTTTCAGGGTCTGTAACAAAGTAAGGTGAAATGTAACCTTTGTCAAATTGCATACCTTCAACAACTTTCAAGTTAGTACCGAAAGATTTTGATTCTTCAACAGTGATAACACCATCGTGACCAACTTTTTCCATTGCCTCAGCGATAAGTTCACCGATTTCTTTGTTGTTACCTGCAGAAATTGCAGCAACTTGAGCGATTTCTTCTTTTGTATTTACAGGTCTAGACATAGACTTGATTTTTGAAACAGCAGCATCAACAGCTCTATCAATACCGCGTTTCATAGACATTGGGTTAGCACCTGCAGTCAAGTTTTTCAAACCTTCGCGAACGATAGCTTGAGCCAAAACTGATGCGGTTGTAGTACCATCACCTGCTACATCATTTGTTTTAGAAGAAACTTCTTTCAACAATTGAGCACCTGAATTTTCCAATGCATCTTTCAATTCGATTTCTTTTGCAATAGTAACACCATCATTAACGATTTGAGGTGCACCAAATTTCTTTGTCAATATTACGTTTCTGCCTTTAGGTCCTAATGTAACTTTTACGGCATCTGCTACAGCATCAATTCCTTTTAGAAGAGCTTTTCTAGCCTCTTCATCAAAAATAATACGTTTTGCCATTTTATTTTCTCCTTTTTAAAAACTTTTTTATTTATTATTCAATAATTGCTAAAGCATCTTTGATAGAAAGAATTTTGTATTCAGTACCATCAACTTTAACATCTGTGCCTGAATATTTAGCATAAAGGATAGTATCACCAACTTTTACATCCATTGGTTCTCTTTCGCCTTTATCATTCATTTTGCCAAGACCAACAGCTACAACCTCACCTCTTTGAGGTTTTTCTTTAGCACTATCAGGAATAAAGATTCCGCCTGAAGTTTGTTCAGTTTCTTCTATAACTTTAATAACGATTCTTTCACCTAATGGTTTAATCATGATATCCTCTCCTTTTCTTTACTGTCATTTCTGAATATGATTCAGAATCCATTTTACTAAACACCTGAATCTAATTCAGGATAACCTTAACAATATATTTATATAACGAATTTTAAAAAATTTAGGAAAAGTTAAGGAAAAATTAATTATTCAGATTAAAAAATTAATTATTACGTCAACAGGGTTGACATCATATATAAAATAGTAAATATTATTAGTGCAGGGTGAACTCCTAACAAGCTTGGAGTGACTGTTAAGAGTTCTCTTCATACCCTACAATTGATACAACTTTAATGCTATTGCTAGTATAGATAACGCTAGTGATAGCATTATTAAATAAAAGTTTGACTTAATTTTATTTTTTCATTGTATAATATCAACATGAATAAAAAATTATTTGTAATATCAGGATGTTCAGGTGTTGGAAAAGGCACCGTTTTAAAAGAGTTTATGGCTAGAAACTCTAAAGATTTTATGCTTTCTGTTTCTTGTACGACAAGAAAACCGAGAGAAGGCGAAGTTGACGGAATTAATTATTTTTTCTTAACTCAGGAAGAATTTAAAGACTGCATCGCAAAAGACAAGTTTTTGGAATATGCGCAATTTGCAGGAAATTTTTACGGAACAAAGCAAAAATACATTAACCAAAAGTTTGAAGAGGGAATGAATATCATTCTCGAAATTGAGACTCAAGGAGCTTTGCAAGTTAAAAAGAAAATGCCAGAGGCTGTTTTGATTTTTATTGCTCCACCTAGTATTGAAGAACTTGAACACCGATTAAGAGGTCGCCATACCGAGGATGAAGAAACTATCCAAAAACGTTTAAATTTGGTAAAAACAGAACTTGAACGCTCAAAACAGTATGATTACGTTGTTACAAATGATGATGTCAGCCGTGCGGTTCAAGAAATCGAAGGTATTACAAAAAAAGAATTAGCCGAAAAATAACGGAAACTCCTTACATAAAAAGGTGGTAAGGCACTATGTTAGAAAACAAAACTATTTTAATAGGTATAACAGGCGGAATTGCCGCTTATAAAATATTTGAACTTATTCGCAAATTCAAAAAAAACGGAGCAAATGTCAAAGTTGTTTGCACACCAAACGCGATAAACTTTGTCACAAAATTAACTCTGCAAAACCTCAGCCAAAATGAGGTTTATGTCCAAGAATTTGATGTAAAAAATTGGAAACCTGAACATATTTCACTGGCAGATGAGGCTGATATTATGGTAATTGCACCGGCGACAGCCAACACAATTTCTAAAATAGCACAAGGAATTGCCGACAACTTGCTAACCTCAATAGCTTGTGCTTTTTCAAAAAAAATGATAATAGCACCTGCGATGAACTGCAATATGTGGAACAATCAAGCAGTACAAGAAAATATCGCAAAGTTAAAAGCTCGCGGAGTTGAAATCTTAGAACCTGAAAGCGGATTTTTGGCATGCGGCTATCTTGGAAAAGGCAGGCTTTGCAGTATCGACAAGATTTTTGATGCGGTATGCGAATCACTAAGTTATAGTGAAAAATTAAAAGGGAAAAAAGTTGTAATCACATCAGGCGGAACGATTGAAGATATTGACCCTGTGAGATACATCTCAAACTATTCATCAGGCAAAATGGGGAAAGCTCTGGCAGATAGCGCCAAAGCAATGGGGGCTGAAGTTGTTTTAATTACAACAAAAGAGTTTGACGCACCTTATAAAATTGTAAAAGTAAAATCCGCAATTAATATGCAAAACGCACTAAACCAAGAATTTGAAACATCTGATTATATCATTATGGCAGCAGCCGTTGCTGATTACAGAGTAAAGAATTATTCTGAGCAAAAAATGAAAAAGACCTCAGATGATGAAATCACATTGGAACTTGTTAAAAACCCTGATATTTTAAAAGGTTTATGCGAAAGAAAACAAAATTCAGCAGAACAAAATAAGCCGATAATTATCGGATTTTGCGCAGAAAGCGAAAACTTGATAGAAAATGCCAAAGCAAAAATCGCAAAAAAAGGATGTGATTACTTAATCGCAAATGACATTTCGCGAAAAGATATCGGATTTTCCTCAAACGATAACGAAGTTTCAATTTTAGAGAAAAACGGAGAAATCACAAAAATTGAAAAAGCTCCAAAATCAACAATTGCGCGAAAAATTTTAGAATTTGTCAGTTAGTTTATAAAAATTCGGAGCATTTTATGAACAAATACGAAATAATCAAAAAAATAGAAAATTTTGCACCACCTGAAACGGCTGAAAGTTGGGACGCGTCAGGCTGGTTAATTGAGACAGCAAAAACTGATATTTCAAAAATAATGTTGTGCCTAACACCAACCAAAGAAATAATAACTCAGGCAAAAGCCCAAAACTGCGATATGATTATTTCGCATCATCCGATGTTTTGCGTACCTTATGAATATCAAACACCGACAATTGATATGTATTGCGCCCACACAAATCTTGATAAAGCCAAAGGCGGAACAACCGATACAATAATAAATTCGCTTGGCTTAGCCAAATACCAAATAAATTGTGAGCACGAATTTTTGAGACTGATTGATATTCCTGAAAAAATTTCAATTACAGATTTTTCTAAAAAAATCTCAAAAATTTCACCAAACGCAAGAATAATTAACAACAAAGATATTAAAAATTTAGGAAAAATTGCATTTTGCGCAGGCAGCGGTTCTGAATTTATCAAAGATGCGCAAAATTTAGGCGCAGATTGCCTTGTAACAGGAGATTTAAAATTCCATACCGCACTTGATTCAGAAATTGTAGTTTACGATATATGTCATTTTGAATCAGAAATTATCATATTACCTGTACTTAAAAATCTCATCGGAAATAAAGTCGAAACAATTTATGCAAATGAAAAATCTCCATTTGCCCAGATTTAGTTTATATCGACTACACTCACACCATCTCCACCTTCAGAGTCTTCTCCCGGGCGGAATTTAGCAACATAAGGGGAAGTGCGCAAAAAGTCTCTCACAGCCTCTTTTAAAGCACCTGTGCCGTGTCCGTGGATAATATAAACTGGTGTGAGGTTTGCCAAACTTGCTTTATCTAAATATGCCTCGACCTCATCCAGCGCCTCTTCTACCCTATAACCTCTCAAATCAAGAGTTTGAGACATCGCATAACGTTTAAGTTCAAATTTATTAAATGAAGTCCCCGGAATTTTAACTTTGACAGGCTCTTTGTAATTTTCATCAAGGACAGCAAGTTCATCCTTTTTGACTTTCATTTTCATTGCGCCCATATCGACAAAAAGTCGTTTATTTTTATCAGGCAAAGACAAAACCGTTACTTTTTGGTGAAGATTTTTCAACATAAGAGTATCGCCGACCACAACCTTGTCCCAATCAATTTCAAGATATTTTTGTTTGTCCGTAACTTTGTCGATTTCTCCACGGAAACTATCTTCCAATTTTGCCAAACGAGAATATGCACGGCGTGCGATTTTTTCAGATTTTTCTTTTCTTAATTCATCAAGGATTTGCTTAATTTCTGCACGCGCCTCCATCATTTCCATATCAAATTTATTTTTGATATTTTTAATAGTCTTCTTTTTGTCTTTTTTAACTTGGTTAAGATTTTCCTCGTATTCTTTTTTAATTTCTAACGAAGATTCCTTCAATTCTTGCGCTTGTTCAAGATTTTTCGCCAACTCCTGATGAGTTTCCTGCAATTTTTCAACAACTGCTACAGTTGGGTCTTTTTGAGTTAAAAGCGTTGTTTTAGCCTCATCAACGATATCTTTATCCAAACCTAAATTTGCCGCAATAGAAATAGCGTTACTAAGCCCCGGAATCCCGATGAGCAGTTTATATGTTGGTTTCAAGGTTTCGGTGTTAAATTCAACAGATGCGTTTTTGAAAAAGCTGTTGTTATATTCAAGAGCTTTCAATTCACCATAGTGAGTTGTAATGACACTTGTAACCTGCTTTTGTGCCAATTTTTCTAAAATAGCTTTTGCAAGCACAGCACCCTCAACAGGGTCAGTTCCTGCGCAAATTTCATCAAACAAAACAAACGAATCTTCATCACTCTGTTTCAAAATTTCGATAATATTTGTCATGTGAGATGAAAATGTTGACAAACTTTGCAAAATACTTTGAGAATCGCCAATATCTGCGTATACCCTTTTGAACGGATAAACTTTTGCATAAGTGCACGGTAAAAACATGCCGGCTTTTGTCATCAAAATAAATAAACCGATAGTCTTTAATGTTACGGTTTTTCCGCCTGTATTTGAACCTGTGATAATTACGGATTTGTAATCTTTTCCAATCTCAAAATTATTAGATACAACATCTTCTGAAACCTGCATCAACAAAGGATGTTTCATATTTTCAAAATAAATATAACGGTCAGAAGTTAATTCCGGCTCTATTGCGTGGAGTTTCACGGCATAACGAGCTTTGGCGAAATGGAAATCAATTTCCGACATTATGCGCTCACATTTCAAAAGTTGTGGCATATATTCTTTAACCAAATCAGTAAGTCCGACAAGTATTCGGATACATTCGGCATGGATTTTTGATTTAACTTCTCGCACCTTGTTATTTAGCGGTACAAGTTGCGCAGGCTCAATATAAAAAGTCTTGGCAGAAGATGAAACATCATGCACAATCCCCGGAACTTTCGTTTTGTTTGATGCCATTACCTGAAAAACAATCCTATCATCCCTTTGTGTGTAGATATTTTCTTGCAAATATTTTGAAAAATTCGGATTATTTAACAATGAAGTTATTTGGTCGCGAATATTTTGTTCCGTATCTCGCAAAGATGAATACAAACCTTTCAATTCAGGTGTTGCGTTTTGTCTAATCCTCAAACTTTCATCAAATGTATCAAAGATTTTTTCTTCAACTTCTCTATCTGCAACAAGTTCAGATGCCAAATCTTTTATTATAAAATCATCTTCCGAATTATCTATAATAAATCTTTTCAACAAACGAGAAGATTTCATTGTTTTTGCAATATCGTTCAATTCTTCTTCCGTCAAATAAGAAATCGCGGAATTGTTTTTAATCTTTGCGACATCGGCAATAAATTCTGTTGGCGTATCTTTGGCATAATCAAGAATTTTCTTAGCCTCACGAGTCAATTCAAGTTGATGTTTTATGCGTTCAATATTATCAAGTGCAGACATTCTAAGGCACAAATTTTTACTCTGTTCAAATTTCGCAAACTTAGAAAGTTCTTCTTTTATTTTGTCAAACTCTAGGGTTGTATTGGTTTTTGATGTGATATCCATAATTTTATAATACCACAAAGGGTTTTTATAATATAATTACTTTATGGTAAAAAGTGTCTATATACATATTCCATTTTGCAAATCAAAATGCCACTATTGCTCATTTGTCTCATTTTGCAAACTCGAAAATAAAAAAGATTATCTGAAAGCTCTTTACGAAGAAATAAAAAATTCTTATCGCGGAGAACTTTTAGAAACAATTTATTTTGGAGGTGGAACACCTTCAACCCTGACTATTCCTGAATTTGCAAAACTTTTAAACTTTTTTAAAACATCTAAAAAAACAGAAATCACAACTGAACTTAATCCAGATGATATGTCTTATGATTACCTTCGAGCACTGTATGATTTAGGAATAAACAGAGTAAGTTTTGGTTGCCAAACTTTTAATGACAAAATTTTAAAACTGATAAACCGTCGCCACAATGCAGGTCAGGTAATAAATGCGGTCAAAACAGCTCAAGATGCAGGATTCAAAAATATCAGCCTTGATTTTATTTACGGACTACCAGAACAAACTCCGCAAATATTTTATCAAGACTTAAAAATGGCAATAGATACAGAGATTCAGCATATTTCTTTATATGGTTTAAAAATCGAAGAGGGATGCTATTTTTATGACCACAAACCAAAGAATTTGCCTGATGATGACACACAAGCCGATATGTATCTTGGCGCAATTGAATTATTGACAAACAAAGGATTTGAGCACTACGAAGTGAGCAATTTTTCTAAAAAAGGTTATAATTCAAAACATAATCTAACCTACTGGAATAATGAAGAATACTACGGTTTTGGTATTTCCGCACACGGTTATATCAATGGTGTCAGATATGGAAATTTTGAAACTCTTGAAGACTACATCAATGACCCATTAACGCACAAAGAATCTAAAATTTTAACAACCCAAGAAAAGTTGGAAGAAGAAATATTTTTGGGATTTCGCAAGATGGAAGGGATAAATACTGCAGAAATCAATGCGAAATTCGGAATTGATTTTGAGGAAAAATACAAAGAAATTTTAGATAAATATACAAAGATTAATTTAATAAACAAAACCTCAAAAGGTTACAAATTGACCGACCAAGGAATCCTTGTCAGTAATGTAGTTTTGGCAGACTTTTTGGACTAAAGCGGTTAAAAAATTTGAGTATTTTTTTTATTGTCATTCTGAAAGCTTAGCAAATTTGTGTGAGTATACGAACACAGAATTTTCTTGCTATTCAGAATATATCAATGTTGATTTTTTAAATTGACCTTTGTGCATTATTTTTTAATCAAATGGATAGACCCTGAATCAAGTTCAGGGTGACACATTTTCCCTCGCCCATTGATGGAGAGGGCTAGGGTGAGGAGTGTTCAGTTAGAGATTCTGAAATAAATTCAGAATGACATAGACCTCCGTGTTATATTTGAGATGCTGAAACACCAAGTAAGAACAGAATATTACGTTTCG
>DHMN01000067.1:34951-35146 GCA_002405805.1 Cyanobacteria bacterium UBA4641
TACGTTTCGATTTCATCTCAACTAATATTCTAGCCAGTTCAGCATGACAAATAGAATAAGACAAAAGTCGAGGCGGAGGATGAAATCCTCCGCCTCGACTTAAAAAATCAATATTTAAAACTATGCAAAATATCTTTTCAAAAGACCGTCAAAACCTTTTCCGTGACGAGCCTCATCTTTTGCCATTTCGTGAAC
>DHMN01000066.1:0-13271 GCA_002405805.1 Cyanobacteria bacterium UBA4641
GGTCGAGCCGCCAATAATCCAAGACTGTTTCAGCATCTCAAATTTAACATATTAGTCAAATGCAAAATTTGTTATATGGGAGACCCTGAAACAAGTTCAGGGTGACATCCTAGTTTTATCAACATTGATAGATTCTGAATAATTATGTGTTCGCAAAGCTTACACAAATTTTCTAAGTTTTCAGAATGACAATATAGTTTTAGTTTTAAAACTCACCCTTATAATTTCTTTTTAATTCTTCAAGTGAATCTCCGCCGTATTTTAGCAAAATTTCATCAGCTAAAATCCACGCAACACGAGATTCTGCCACAACAGAACAAGCTTCAACCGCACAAGTGTCCGAACGTTCAAAATGAGCCTCGGTTTCTTCCATTGTTTTTGAATCAACCGTTTGTAAGGGTTTGCGCATTGTCGGAATAGGTTTCATTACCCCAAACACAACGAGTTCTTCCCCATTGGTCATTCCACCTTCAATTCCGCCTGCGTGATTGGTTTTGTGGCCGATATTACCATCTTCTTTCAAAAACATTTCATCGTGGTATTCGCTACCTGAATACCCTAGCGGATTTGTTCCGATTTCAACCACCTTAACCGCAGGAATACTCATAATTGCTTGCGCCAATTTGCCATCAAGTGTTCTATCCCAATGAACATGAGAGCCTAAGCCAATCGGCAAATTTTCATAAGTTACAACAAATCTACCACCAATTGTATCGCCTTTGCCTTTCATAATGTCTACTTCGTCATGAAAATCCGCAGGGCAGCAGGTAGAACCGATTTGCAAAACTTTTGACGAACCTGTAATATTCAATTCTTTCAACAACAATTTCGCAACCGCGCCGACAGCAACCTCAATTGCAGTTTTTCGTGCACTTGAGCGCTCTAAAATGTTTCTCAAATCTTGTTGATGATATTTGACACTTCCTGCAAAATCCGCATGTCCGGGGCGATATGTAGAAAAGGCTTTCTCATCTGTGATGTCTTCTGGGGCAACACTCATTACTTTTTTCCATGAGTCAAAATCTCGATTTTTGACAACAAGAGTAATCGGAGAACCTAGAGTTTTGCCAAAACGCACACCTGATGTAATTTCGACAGTGTCAGATTCAATTTTCATCCTGTCACCGCGCCCATAGCCTTGTTGGCGGCGTTTTAGTTCGCTATTGATAAAATCCGTGTCAATTGTTATACCGGAAGGCAATCCTTCAATTATGGCGGTCAAACATTTGCCGTGGCTTTCTCCTGCTGTTAAAAATCTGAATTTATTCATCTTTCACCTTCATTTTTATGCTTGAGAAACGATTGAACTTTTGTTTGCATCATTTCTTCTTTTATAACAATTCCTGAATCGGTATCTTGTACGATTTGATACATTTTCAGCCAATAAGTTTCCTGCGATGGTTGTCGTTCTGCACTTATTTTGATACCATCAGGCGTTTCCTGTGCAATTACATTTCTATAGGAATTTTTGTACTTTCTAAGTCTAGCAGTTTTTTGTCCGATTTTCAATTCTTTAAAAAATCTTTTTGTCGGAATAACCACATCAACCGTCTCACCTGTTGGTTTCACAACCTCTCGAATTATTTTGGCGTCAGGACTATACATATTCAAAAGCTCGTCATTGTATGAGTTTGCATAGTTTGTATATTGTGTAAAAAATGCCATCGCATCTTTTGGCGTGGTTTTGGCATAAACATCTGAAAATGTGTAAATTATTCCGATAATCGGTAGTAATAACAGTATTTTTCTCATAATAAATCCTCTCATCTGCACTTACAAAATACGTTGAAATAACAATGTTTGTATTAGCTGACTGTATGGAATTTTTTGCTGATTTTGTGTAGGATAAAAATATGAAAAGAATTTTGATTGTAGATGATGTCCCTGGGTGGGTCAGATTTCACAAAGGCTGTATTGAACATCTGGCAATACCGAATGTTCAAATTGACTGCGCATATTGTGCAAAAGAGGCAATCTCGAAATTGGAAACCTCTATTGATATGCCATACGATGTGATTTTTACTGATATGCAGATGGAATCGGATTTTTTGCCAAAATTTGCAGGGGAATGGTTGATAGAACAAATTCAAAATTTTGGAGATTATTACAAAAATACAAAAATCGTGATTGTCTCAGCAGCACCAAATATCAAATCTATTGCAGAACATTACGGTGTTTTGTATTTACCAAAAACTGTTGCTCGAAATTCCGATGCTGAGGTGTATAGACGATTTGTGGAATAGTCTGCTTATTCTACACTTTCAAAAGTCGTTGAAATCACAGTTCGTTTGTCATAAATTATGGATATGTATGATGATTATAAAAGAATTTTAGAAGAGCTGAAAAGCCATTCACATTTTAGAGACCTTAAAAATTTTGAAAAAAAGGATGAAAAATATATCTATTACAAGGGGGAAAAACTATTAAATCTTTCCTCAAATAATTACTTGAATATCGCGGATAACCAAGCGATAACTCAAGAGTTTTTGGACAATGTCGGCACTACCTATTCTTTTGGGAGCGCATCTGCCAGATTATTAACCGGCACACTTCCTGTCTACCACGAACTTGAAGAACTATTATCAAGGCTTTACGGTAAAAAATCAACATTGCTGTATAATAGCGGTTATCACGCAAATGTTGGAATCTCAAGTGCATTGAATCAAAAAGGGGATGTAATTTTTTCTGATAAGTTAAATCATGCAAGCATAATAGATGGAATGCGACTTTCTGATGGCAAATTTTTCAGATTCCCTCATAACGATATGCAGGCTCTTGAAAAACTATTGGAAAGAGAACGTAAAAACTTCAATAACGCGTTTATCATTACAGAAAGCGTTTTTTCGATGGATGGTGATATTGAGGATTTGAAAAAAATCGTTGAACTCAAGAAAAAATACAACTGCATAATGATTATTGACGAGGCTCATGCATTTGGAGTTTTCGGGGAAAAAGGACTTGGTGTTGCAGAAGAATTGGACATAATAAATGACGTTGATTTAATTGTCGGAACTTTTGGAAAAGCAATCGGCTCAATGGGTGCGTTTGTTACAGGTTCTAAGACAATGATAGACTTTTTGATTAACAAATCGCGCTCGTTTATTTTTTCAACCGCACTTCCGCCGATAAATATAGCATTTTCAAAATGGGCAATTGAAACTCAAATTCCTAAAACTGCCCAAAAACGAAAAAATATGCTAAGTTTGGCAAAAAAATTCGGCAGCCAAAGCCACATTATACCTGTTGTAATCGGTGAAAATCAA
The DNA here is from genome assembly GCA_002405805.1 of Cyanobacteria bacterium UBA4641. GTDB lineage: Bacteria > Cyanobacteriota > Vampirovibrionia > Gastranaerophilales > Gastranaerophilaceae > Zag111. Next base: position 3,264 of record DHMN01000066.1, read on the forward strand.
GATACTGTTGATTTGTGCGAGGTACTATTTCATAACGGATATTTCACTTTGCCAATCAGACCTCCGACCGTACCTGTCGGCACATCTCGTTTAAGATTGTCCCTAACGGCAGATATTAAGGAAGAAGAATTACAAACACTCAAGGAGAAAATTGATGAAGTGTTGTCAACTAAACAAACAAAATAACAAAAATTTAATTGTATTTTTCGCAGGCTGGAGTTTTGATGAAAAACCTTTTGCTAAGCTGTCTTGTGAAGGCTTTGATGTCTTGTTTATATATGATTACAATGACTTAAATTTGCCAAAAGAGCTAGAAAATCTGCAAAATTACGAGCATAAATATCTGCTTTGTTGGTCTATGGGCGTTTTTGCGGCTTATGAATTAAGAAATTTGTTTAAAGATTTTGATTATAAAATTGCAATAAACGGAACAATAACACCTGTAGATAACGAGTTTGGAATTCCTGTCAAAATGTTTGAATTAACCCTGAAACACGCGGCAACAGGACTTGGTGGAAAGTTTTACCAAAACGTATTTAAAACTTCGGAAGAATTTGAAATGTATTCCAAAACTCCTGTTCAGCGTTCAATAGAAAATAGAGTGGCTGAACTTGAAAATCTTTATAATATAATCAAAACAAAAGATAACACAGAATTGGAAAAGTTTTATGATTGCGCAATTGTGAGCGATTTTGACAAAATCATTCCACCAAAGAATCAAATTGCAAGCCATCAAAAAAACAATGTTCCTGTTATTTCTTTGCCATTTGGACATTTCCTATTTTACAATTTTACAAGTTGGAGCGAAATAATTAAATGTTGTCAAACAACCAAAAATCACATATAAAAAAACACTTTGAAAAAAGTATGAAAAACTATGACAAAAATGCTACCGTTCAAAAAATGATGGCATCAAAACTTGTGATTGAACTTTCTAAAATCAATAAAAGTTTTGACAATATTTTAGAACTTGGTTCAGGTACAGGGCTGTTATCTAAGCAAATCAAAGATAATATTTCGTTCAAAAACTATTATGCAAACGATTTGGTCGAAAAATCTAAATTATATGTCCAAAAAATTATTCCAAATTCGCAATTCTTTTGTGGTAGTGCATTAAAAATAAAAACAGGGCGCAAACAAAATCTAATTATATCTAACGCTATGTTTCAGTGGTTTGACAACTTGGATAAAGCAATAGAACTCTTAAAACTCCAACTGGACAAAAACGGACTCCTTGCATTTTCGACTTTCGGCCCTGATAATTATAAAGAAATCACAGGTTTAACGGGTTTGTCTTTGAATTACCTCACCTCCCAAGACATTCAGGATATTTTAACAAAACAAGGGTTTGAAATCTTATACTGCGAAAGTTTTTATGAAGAACTGGCTTTCAAAAATCCTTTAGAACTTCTTGCACACATGAAAAATACCGGAGTTAATTCGTTATCAGATAAACCTTGGACAATAAAAGAAGTAAAAGATTTTTGCGACAGATTCAATAAAAAATATCCGCAAACAAAACTTACATACTCTCCGATTATTGTAATTGCAAGAAAAGTTTAGACTTTTTTATGCGCAGGTGCATCATCTTTGCCAACTTGTCTGAATTTGTAGTTAAAATAAGTTCCTAAAATAACAAATGTTATTGCTAAAACTATACCTAAAATATCATTTGCACTCATTTTTCAGAACTCCTATATTTTTACTGATTTCTTTGTTTATATCTAATATATTGCAAATAATATATGACATTATATTCTTATTCACGAGTTTGTCAATAAATAAACATAAAACTGTCATTTTATGCTATAATCCAAACAAAACGAGGTGAAGTATGACAACAATTAAAATAACAAAAATGCAAGGCTGTGGAAACGATTTTGTCGTTCTTGATTATAGTGAATACGAAAAATCAGGGCTTTCTATGAGCGAACTTGCAAAAAAACTTTGCGACAGGCATTTTGGAATTGGGGCAGACGGAATGATTATTCCTGATACAAAACCAAATGGCGAAACCGATATTGCTTGGTATTTTTACAATTCAGACGGTACAACAGCTCAAATGTGCGGAAACGGTATGCGTTGTTTTGCAAAATATGTATATGACAAAAAATTAGTCGATAAAAAACGATTTAGCGTGAAAACTCTCGCTGGGGTGATTAAACCTGAAATTCAAGATGATGGCACTGTTAGAGTGAATATGGGCACTCCGATTCTTGAAGATAAAAAGATTCCTTTTGAGGGAGAAAAAACAGTTCATATAAAAGGTAAAGAGTTTGAAATTACACCTGTTTCAATGGGCAATCCTCATTGCATTATTTTTACTGAAGAAGACCCAATGACACTTGCGACAAAATACGGTCCAGATATGGAAGTTCATCCGTATTTTCCGGAAAAGACAAACTCTGAATTTGTCAAAGTTATTTCAAAAAGCGAAATTGAAATGCGAGTATATGAGCGCGGTTGCGGTATTACTTTGGCTTGCGGAACAGGTGCTTGTGCCAGTGTTGTGGCTTGCGTTTTAAATAACTTAACAGAACAAAAAGTCAAAGTTAATTTACTTGGTGGGGCTGTAAACGTGGAATGGCGCGGAACTAAGGAAAACCCTAATCAGGATATCTTCCTTATCGGACCTGCAAACTACAGCTTTACGGCTGACTACATGTTGTAAAAATTTATTTTTTCATGGTAAGATGAGTTCATACACTGGAGAAATAGTAAAAGGAGAAAATTTAAAATGAAAAATTATGAATTAATGACTATATTCAAACCTAACTTAGATGCTGAAGAAGTTGAAAAAGTTATCGAAAAAATCGATTCAACAATCGTTGAATTTGGCGGAAACGTTGTTTCTACAGACAAAAGCGGTAGAAAAAAATTAGCTTACGAAATCCAAAATTTCAGAGATGGTTTCTTTGCTACAACAATTTTAGCTTTGCCTGCTGACAAAGTTGCTGAGTTCAAAAGACAATTAAGATTGAACGACAACATTTTAAGAACAATGTTTATGGAAGTTTCTGAAAAAGCTTCAGTTTAATCATCGAAATTCAGACAATTATAAGGAATAAAAAATGTCATTAGCAAAAGCAGTAGTAACAGGTATAGTTTACAAAACTCCAAAAACAGGGTTCACTCAGAACAATGTTGCAGTTTCATCATTTGTTTTAAATATCGGAACACAAGATGAAATCTTGGTTAGAGTAATCTCAAAAAGACAATCTTTAGAAGAAGTTGTTTCTTCATTGTCAAAAAATCAAAAAGTTTTGGTTGAAGGCAGATTACAAAACGGTATCAGCAAAATGGACGATGGCACAGAAAAAAGAGTTTTTGAAATTGAAGCTGCTACAATCGAGTTGATGGGCGGTAGCTCTTCAGCTACAAATAATGTGTCAGAAGACGGAGATATTTTGACATTTGGCGAAATGGAATCATCATCACCGGAAGGTAACACTGATGTATTGATGGATGATGAAGAAGTTCCATTCTAAACAAAAAATAAGATAGTAGAAAAAATAATAAGGCTAGAAAGGCAAATTACAAAAATGGCAAGACAAGACGATAAGAAAAAACGTAAAAATTGTAGTCTATGTGCAGACAAAATAGAAACAATCGACTACAAAGATGCTGCTAAGTTGAAAAGATACTTAACAGAAGCTGGTAAAATTATTCCAAGAAGAATCACAGGTAACTGTGCAAAACACCAAAGAATGATTGCTAAAGCTATTAAAAAAGCTAGAGAAGCAGCTATCATCAGCTACGTTTTTGACTAATTTAAAAGTTGAAAATAAAAAAAGACACTGTTTGTTCATATTTGGCAAACAGTGTTTTTTTATGTCTGTGTCAGATTGTCTGTCGGTTTTGCCTTGCCGACAAAAAGTTGTGGTTGGACTAGTGAGCCCAACCTACTTTATCTATATGTGAAAACTTAGAAAATTTAACAAGTAGGTCACCCTGAACTTGTTTCAGGGTCTCCAATATAACAAATAGGTCAATGTCATTCTGAACTTTACAAAGCGAACCATTGAGCTAGAGCGAAATGTGTGAGTCTGTATGCGGGCGTAGGCAGAGCTGATTCAGAATCTTTTCCATAATTAATATATAACAAATGTTATAAATGCCAAATTTTGATTATTGAAAGGATTCCGAAACAAGTTCGGAATGACAATTGTTTAACTTTGTTCGGTCAAAGATTCTGAATAGGATAAAATCTACGTCGCTATGCTCCTTGATTTTTAATCCTTTCAGAATGACAGTTTTCTTGCAATTTAGACATAGTGTTTTTCCTTTGTCTCTCCAGAGAAATTGTTTTTGAGTGTAACGAAAAACTACAATTTCGAGTGAGGGTACAGACACACAAATATCACATTCTTACACAATCGGCAAGACGGAGCGATAGTATTTCACTATATCCAAATCCACATCTGAATAAATTCCACATTGCTCATGCTCTGCGCATCGCATTATTTCAGATGTCGGCGCGACAATCATAGATTCGCCAAGCGCGCACAAATCATCATTAACTTTGCCTGCCTGATTTGAGATAACAAAATACGCAAGGTTGTCATAAGCTCTTGTTCGCGCCATTGCATGCCACATTTCGCGCGCAAATTTAACCCCCTGCTTATCATTATAAATTTCACTTGGAATAAGCCAACCTGCAGGCAGGACAATAATTTGCGCTCCCATTTTGACAAGTTCTGTAAAATGATGAGGAAATCGGATATCAAAACAAATTCCAAGACCGATTTTGCCAAAGTCCAAATCAACAACTACTTCTTCATCACCTGCGTCAACAAAATCACCCTCGTTACCGCCAAGATAGTTGTACAGGTGGATTTTTCGATATTTGGCAACAATTTCGCCTTCACGATTTATTACAAAGGCTGTGTTGTAAAACCTTTCGCCCACTTTTTCAATTACCGTTCCTGCCACAATGTTTGTCTTGTATTTTTGAGCAAATTCGCAAATTCTAGCAATTGTGTTTCCGCCAAACTCGTCTTCGCTTGTTTTTTGAAAGTTCGCAAAATCAGCCCCTGTTGAAAAATTTTCAGGCAAAACAACTAAATCAAGTTTTTTATCTGAATATTTTTTGATAAAATGCTCAACTTTTTTGAGGTTCATTTCTTTGTCGCCCAGTGTCGGATTGATTTGTATGCTCAAAATTCCTGCCATAATATCTCCTTTATTTCCACTATTTTAGCACAAAACAGCCCACCTCAAAATTGACACTCGGTTATGGATGACGTAGAATTTATTTAATGATAAGGAGCTATGAAATGAACAAAAAATTTGAAAAAAGAACATATACAAAAGAAGAATTGCTAAAATTGTACAATTTGCCACTAGAGGAGTTGCTCAAAGAGTCTTCTAAATATATGTCAAACAATATTGAATTTTGTTCACTGATAAATGCCAGAAACGGCAAATGCTCCCAAAACTGCAAATACTGTGCGCAAAGCTCTCACTATAGGACTGATATTGAATCTTATCCGCTTGTGGGTATTGACGAAGTGAAAAAGGTTGCGCAAGAGGCTAAATCAAACCATGTTTCGCGTTTTGCAATTGTTACGAGCGGAAAAACTCCTGATGAAGGTAGAGATTTCCAAATTGAATTAGATATGATTAAAGAAATTAACAAAATTGAGGGTTTAAAATCTTGTGCATCAATCGGAATTTTGGATGAAGAACAGGCAAAACAATTGGCTCAAGCTGGACTAAAAAGGTTTCACCACAATATCAACACCTGCAAATCATACTACCCAGAAGTTTGCACAACTCACAGTTGGGATGACAGATTAAATACTTGCAAACTTATCAAAAAATACGGAATGGAGCTATGTTGCGGTGTTATTTTAGGAATGGGTGAAAGTGTCGAACAGCGTGTAGAAATGGCTATGGAATTGGCTGAAATTGAACCTGATTCAATTCCGATAAATATTCTTATGCCGATTCCGCAAACACCGTTTGAAAACTATCACGACAAAATTGATGAGGAAAATGTTTTAAGAACAATGGCAATATTCAAAATCGCTAACCCTAACGCAGTTGTTCGTTTTTGTGGAGGTAGAATGAAGTTGTCACAAGAAAATCAAGAATTGGCACTAAAAACTTGTGTTGAAGGTATTTTAATTGGCAATTACCTTACTACTGTTGGCAAAGAGCCTAAAGAAGATATTGAAACCGTGAAAAAATTAGGCAAAAGCCTTTTACATTAATTCATATTTCGCCAATCTTTGCAATTTTTTATCACTCGTATACTTATTATATATGAGAGATTTAGAGTGGAGATTTTAATATGCCGATAGATAACAATGGGCAATCCATACAACCAAATTCGCAACCACCATTTACGTGGCAAAATTCACAATTTTTGCAACAAAATCAAAGTAGCAATTTTTTGATTTTTCTACAGCAAAATAATAAGAATTTAACTACAAATCAACCACAACAAACGCAGAGTGTTAGTGAAAGGTTGCAAAATTTCAAAGATGTGAAACTTGATGACAAAGCTCTAAATGTTTGCGAACCTGTCTCAACACGAGTTGAAAAGCCTGTTGTTCACGAGTTTTCACTAACCAAAGAAAAGAAATTTCCAACACTTGATAAACCGTATTCGACAAATACCAATGTCGCAAAAGAACTGTTTGACGGAAGTGCAGATGACTTGAACGCATACTTGAAAGGCACAAAACTGGAGGGGATGGGACAAGATTTTATTGACATTCAAAATAAATATCATATAAATGCTCTGTTTTTGATGGGTATTGCGAAAGTCGAATCAGGATATGGCAATCAACCTAAAAAATCTTGCAAATTTAATATTGTAGGTGCAGGAGGAGTTTTTCCCAAAAACTATACTGACAGTATAAACGGACTTGGGAGAAATTTAAGTAATAATTATGTTTCAAAAGGCTTGACAACTCCCAGCAAAATTCGTAACCAATATTGCAAAGGAAACAAAACTTGGCCGCAAAAAGTTTCTGCTGAAATGAATGAAATAAGAAATTTCTTGAAAAAACGCTATGGTCTATAGGTTTTCCAGTGCAGCGATTTTCATGTCTTTGAAATCAGGAGTTTTGCCTGTCCAAATTTGTTCTGCCACAAGTGCTTGATGGATGAACATATCGACACCGTTAATTGTTCTGTAGTTCCATTTTTGAGCAAGTTTGAGCAGCTTTGTTTTTTTAGGGTTGTATATCACATCATAAACAACCGCGTTTGGCGGCAATGTTCTAAGTTCATTTTCTTCAACAGGAGTCAAATCGGCAGCCCTGCCTTGCATACCGATTGGTGTTGTATTTACCAAAATATTTATGTCTGACAAATCGCGGATTCTCTCAATTTGAAAAGCATTAAATTCAACATAAGGGAATTTTTTGCGCAAAAAGTTCAATAATTCCGCGCAGTTTGGGATGTTTCTTGTGTAAATTTTAATTTGCTTAACTTGTGATTGAGCAAGTGCTGTAATCGCTGCACGTGCAGCACCTCCTGTTCCTAGTACACCTGCAACTTTGCCGGCAAGCGTAATTTCTTTTGGGATTGCATTGCGAAAACCGATTACATCAGTGTTGTAGCCTTTCATTGTCCTGTCAGGATTGATAACAACAGTGTTTACAGCACCTACAATGTCGGCTGATGCGTCAACTTCATCCAAAAACAATGTCACAGGGAGTTTCAACGGTATTGTCACATTGAAACCTGCAAATCCGTTTGATTTCAAAAACTTGATTCTGTCAACAAGGGTGTCTGGTGGAGTTTCAAGGATTTCATAAGTCGCGTTTATCCCCAAACTTTTGAACCCTGCATTATGAATGTATGTTGATAGTGAGTGCCCCAAAGGATAACCGATTAGACAGAATTTTTTCAACTTGTTTTCTTCTTGTGGTTGCTCCGTTTGTAGAGGTTGCACATTCCCACAATACGAAGTGGTTTGCGGTTCTGTTATCAGAGTTTGTGGAATATTTGAAAATTGTTGTTGAGGTTGAACAGTTTGGATTTGAGGTGTGTATTGACTGTTCCAACCGAAATCAGCGCTGAAATTGTTTTCATAAGACGAATTATCTACAGGTCGAGCTGAAACATTGCCAGAATAGGTTTCAGGAGATGTTACTTGCGGTAACGGATTTGTTGTAGAAATCGGTTGAGAATACGAAGTTGTCCAGCCTGAATTTTGCGTTTGTGTCGGTTGTGGTTGGGTAGGTTCAGTATAAGATGGAGTCGGTTGGTTGTTTTGGATATCAACAGGATTTTGGGTCGTATTATAAGCTAATTGGGAAAAAGAGGTTTTATTACCTGTGCAACTAGAAGAAGACCCTTCACCCTGTCCGCTCCCTAATAGAGGGGATTGGGTATTATTAGTCGGTGTATCAAATGAAGAAACTGATTGAGAAGTCGCGTTAGAATTTGTCTCCCCTTCCATTTGAGCTTTCAGTTCAGAGAGCGTGATACTGATACCTTGCGCCTTTAATTCTTTATAACGAGCTAATAATTCCTTACTTACCGCCACTGTGATTCCTTTCTATTCCAGCTTAATTATATCTGAATTTTTAAACTTGTGCAAACCTATTTTTTCTCTTGCCTTCTGACAAATTTCAAATCGTAACCTAAAATATCTGCAATCAGAAGCATTTCGCGGTGAGTAATGGTCTCGTTTCGCAATTTGTTTGACAAATTTTGCATAGAATATGGCTTATTCAGCCTTTTGCCTAAACTTTGGGCAAGTTCACTCAAACTAACATTTACATCTAACAAAATTTTCTTCAATTCAACGATTATTGACATTTTATACTCCATTTATTCATTTAAAATTATATAAATTCGTTGATATTTTAACGAATTTATTTGATAATCAATTGACTTATAAATAAATTAATGTAATATTAAATGTATTCGTTTATTAGGTTAAGTTGTTTTAATTCGGAGGAATAATGGATAATAAAGGTTTTACATTGGCAGAGGGTGCTAGGCACGTAGACTTGCCACCAACCAAGGCAAAATTTGGCTTTACTCTAGCGGAGGGTGCTACGCACGTAAATTTGCTACCAACCAAGGTGAGATTTGGTTTTACCCTTGCGGAAGTACTAATCACCCTTGGTATAATTGGGGTTGTTGCAGCGATGACAATTCCGAATTTGATGACACACTTAAAACATAAAAAACTTGAAAGCCAATTCAAAAAAACTTATGCCGAATTAAATATAGCAGCAAGAACTTTTTATGCTCAAGAAGAATCATCTGTCCATGATGCGGATGTGATTTTATATGGAGGAGATAACTCTGAGGGCAACAAAAGAAGTGATTTGGTATTAGATAAATTTATGACATATTTTAAAGGATACCAAAAAACTACCGATAGTTGGTGGTATTATTACGACCACAATCATAAAATTACTCAGAAAAATCTAAATGGCACAGATACGGTGCATTATCCTTGCGATGAATCGCGTGTTGCAATTGACGTTGTTGGAAGGTTATATGCGTTTGACAATTCTTCAACCCAACATAATTATTCTTCAGGACCAAAGGTTTGTGTGGACATCAATGGAAACGACAAACCGAACCAACTTGGGTATGACAGATTTGTGTTTGTATTCACGGCAAACAATGCGGTTGTACCGTATACCGGCACGAGTTGGAATGGTTTCACTGAAAATATCACAGATGATAATGAAATCGCAAAATACTGCAGTTACGAATTAAGTGCGGAGGTTCCTGCGTTTTCTTGTGCCTATTTTGCTCTGAAAGACAAAAGTCCAAATGGCAAAGGCACATATTGGGGAAATTTTTTGAAGTAACTGTACCCTCACTCGAAATTGTAGTTTTTCGAGTTCCTCTCAAAAACAATTTCGGTCTCTCCCCTTCGGAGAGACAAATCAGAATGACACTTTATTTTGTCGGCATAGCAATGCCGACCTACAAGCCTTTCAGAATGATATAGACCTATGTGAAATATTTGAGATTCCGAAACAGTCTTGGATTATTGGTTGCTCGACCGGCTCAACGCAGCTC
>DHMN01000066.1:13353-36216 GCA_002405805.1 Cyanobacteria bacterium UBA4641
CGCACTTGCCAAAATCCGCAGTTCGGAATGACAATATTTATATTATTTTAGAGATTGCCTGCCCTCTTGTCTCCCAGCTTCCTGCCCTCCGCAAATTACTCTTCTTGGGTCTCAGAGTCTTGCACCGGTTCAGGGTCTTTTTTGAAATGGCATTTCATATTAGAACAAGAAATTACAGTCCCTTTTTTGAGCACTTTTTTCACAAGCAAACTACCACATTCAGGGCATTTTTCGCCTGTCGGTTCGTTCCACAATACAAAATCACATTCTGGGTATTGATTACATCCGAAAAATACTGTTCCGCGTTTTGATTTGCGCTCAACAATTACCCCTTTACCACATTTTGGACAAGGTACGCCTGTTGATTTGCGGTATGGTTTGCGGTGCTTACATTCAGGATTTGTACATTCCATATATTTGCCGTAAGGTCCTGTTTTGAATATCATATCAGAACCGCATTTTTCGCATTTTTCTTCACAAACTTCTTGTTGTTGGGTTGAAACTGTGCCGTCTTCACTGTTTTCCATCTCTTGCATAACATTGATTGACATCGCAGTTTTGCAATCAGGATAACCTGAACAGCCCAAGAACTGTGAACCTGTTTTGCTTGTTCTTAAAAGCATTGGCTTTCCGCAATTTGGACATTTTACGTTGGTTTCGATATTAACTTTTTGCGCTGTCTTCATCACGGAATTAACTTCTTCCATAAACGGGGTGTAGAAGTCTTGCAAAACTTTCACCCACACAGCTTGTTTTTCGGCGATTTTATCAAGTTTTTCTTCCATTCCGGCTGTAAACTTGTAGTCCATAATGTCTGAAAACTGTGATACAAGCTGTTTTGAAACCGTTCTGCCCAATAATGTCGGACGAAGTGCTTTATCTTTTTTCTCTACATATTTACGAGTCTGAATAACGGTGATAATCGTTGCATAAGTAGACGGACGACCGATTCCGTATTCTTCCAAAGCTTTAACTAAAGATGCCTCGTTGTATCTTGGAGGCGGTTGTGTAAAGTGTTGTTTTGGCAGGATTTTTTTGCAAACAACTTTGTCACCTTTTTCTAAATCAGGAATTTTTGCATCTGATGCTTTGTCCTCATCGTCTTCTGAGTCATTGTACAAAGTCAAAAATCCGTCAAAAGTAATCTTGCTTGTACCTGCACGCAAAGTATAATCGCCAGATGTAATTTCGATTGTTTTATTCGCAATTTCGGCAGGTGCCATTTGAGAAGACATAAATTTTTCCCAAATCAATTTATACAATTTGTACTGGTCATTATCCAAATACTGTTTGATACTGTCAGGTGTGCGTTCAGGATATGATGGACGAATCGCCTCGTGCGCGTCTTGAACGTTTTGTTTGCCTTTTGCATAAATATTGGCTTTTTCAGGATAATATTTTTCACCATAATTTTGTAAAATAAAATCGTGAGCCATATTTTGCGCATCATCCGAAACTCTGACAGAGTCTGTTCTCATATAGGTAATCAAACCGACCGGAGTGCCGTCAATTTCAATACCTTCATAAAGTTTTTGAGCAACTTGCATTGTTTTAGAAACTCCAAAACCTAGTTTTGAAGATGCCGCACGCTGCATTGTTGATGTGATAAACGGCGCTGTTGGCTTACGTTTTGTCGATTTTTTTGTAACCTTTGAAACTTCATATTGAGTGTCAGGGTTCGTCAAATAATCAACAACTTTCTGCGCCTCTTCTTTATTTTTGATAGTTTTGTCAACCGCATTACCTTTGATTTTTGATAATTCCGCATCAAAAACTTTGCCGTCTTTATCAAGATTTGCGTGGATTGACCAATATTCTTGCGGAACAAATGCCTCAATTTCGTCTTCTCTTTCGCAAATCATACGCAGTGCTACAGATTGAACACGTCCTGCGGATAGATTTCTGTTGCCGATTTGTTTCCACAACACAGGGCTTAATTTGAAACCTACAAGTTTATCCAAGATTTGGCGTGTTTGTTGTGCTTGTACCATATCCATATCGATACTGCGCGGATTTTCGACAGAATGTTTAACGGCTTTTGGTGTAATTTCGTTGAATACAATTCTGCAAATCTTTTCATCAGGCACTTTCAATACCTGACGAACGTGCCAAGCGATTGCCTCTCCCTCACGGTCGGGGTCGGATGCAAGGTATATTTTGTCAAACTTTTTGGCTAAATCGTTTAATTTGCGTACAACCTGCTGTTTCCCCGGAATAACTTCAAACTTTGGTTCAAAATTGTTATTTACGTCAAACCCCAAATTTTGAGTTGCAGGGTCTTTTGTCGGCAAGTTCCTGATATGACCGTAACTTGCCTCAATTTGGAAATCATTGCCCAAAATCTTTTTAATAGTTTTAGATTTTGCAGGTGATTCGACTATTACTAACGATTTTTCTTTACTTTTGCTCTTCGTCTCTGCCATTATATTTTCTATACCCTTTTGTATCGGTCCCCACTACATTGTTTTATTATGCCTTTAAGCTCCATTGTTGTCAAGTTCATCAACAAATCATCCAACCCCATACCGGTCAGATTCAAAAGCTCATCCACACCTTTTTCTTCTATTTCTAAATTATTAAAAATCTTTTCTTCTTCATCTGTCAACATCGGCAAGGTCAATTGGTCGCCTTTTGTTTCGGTTTTCACTTCCCAGTTCAGAGCGTTTAAGATATCCTCGGTTTCAGTGACCAAAGTTGCACCGTTTTTGAGTAGTTTGTAAATTCCTTGTGTATTCGGATTGGAAATCAGCCCGGGAATACACATCAATTCACGCCCTTGTTCTAATGTGAGATTTGCGGTAATCAACGCGCCACTTTTTAATGATGCCTCAGCAACCAATGTTCCGTAAGACAAGCCCGAAACGATTCTGTTACGTTGAGGAAACCTGAATCTGATAGGTTCAAAGGTCGGATAATATTCGGATAAAACCGCACCATAACCGTTTTCAATGTTTTGATAAAGAGTTTTGTTGCTTGCAGGATAAGTGAAATCAAAACCACTTGCGATTACACCGATTGTTTTCAAATTGTTTTCAATCGCTGTTGTATGTGCAACGGTATCGATACCTGACGCTAGTCCTGAAACGATACAAATATCTGTATTTGCAAGTCCTGAAAGAATTTTTCTCAAATCATCTCTGCCATGCAAACTCGCCTTGCGCGAACCCACAACGGCAAGAGTTTTGTCCAAATTACATTCAAAAAGTTTGCCTTTATAATATAAAACCGCTGGCGGATTAGAAATTTGGCGCAACATCTTTGGATAATTATCATCTGCAAGAGTTAAAAAATTTATACCTCGTGTTTCCACTTCTGCGAAAGTTCTATCAATGTCGACCTTGTCGCGGTGGCGCAAAAAAGTTTCAACTCTTCTGACACTCAAACCATCAATCTGTTTGAGTTCATATAATGACGCATTGAAAGCCTTTTCAATATCTCCAAAGTAGCCGTATAGCCTTTGGATAAAAGGGCTATCAATTTGTTCTATAGAAGAAAACGCAATCCAAAATTTATCCTTCATCTAAAATTGTCGTCCTTCTTAACCGTTAGCCTTTTGTTTTATGTTTTCAATAAGTTTTGATGTGCTATTCTTCTCTTCTTCTGAGATATCGAGATTCATATAATCTTCCAAATACTCAATCGCATCAGCATAATCGCCACGTGCCATAAATAAAATGGCAACTTTTTTATAAGCAGGCGCAAACTTGTTATTTGTTGCAATAGCTTTCAAAAAGTTTGAAATAGCTTTGTCTATCTCATCATTAGCTTGGTAAGCCTCTGCCAAATAGTAATAAATCAACTCATTGTCTTGTTTAAATTCTAAAACATTTTCCAAATTTTCGATTGCTGAATCGTAATTGCCAAATTCAAAATAAATTTTGGCTAAATCGTAGTATGCATCATAGTTGTCAGGTTGTTTTTCCAATACATAAACGAGTTCATCAATCGCCAAATCTTGTTTTGCATCTTCCATATAAAATCTTGCAAGATAATGTCTGAAAATAATATCATCCGGCAGCATATCAATTGCGTAAGATAAAATATTTATTCCTTCGCCAAGTCGTCTTTGCTTGTAATACAAGTCAACAAGGTTGATATAGCATTGCGGAATTTGCGGATTCAATTCGATACATTTTAAATAATTCTTTTCAGATTTTTCATCATCACCGATGTTTGCGTAGCATAATCCCAAATTGTTATAAATTTCGGCATTTTCAGGCTCAACCTCAATAATTGATGTGAATGAATCAATTGCTCCATTCCAATCTTTTTTCTTAAAACACTCTAATGCCTTATCTAATTTTTCTTTCATAATCTTATAATCCTAAAGTTACGTTATCATCACTGCCTGAACCAATATTTTTAATTACGGTTCTTGTGTTGCCTTGAGCATCAAAAGTCTTTGGTTTCATAGTCATTTTGATTTTGTCGGCATAAATTGTTCTCACCCCTTGAGTGATACTTGAACGACCTGTGAAGTATGCCTCATTAGGTTTCGTTGACCCCGGAGTCGGGTATAGGGTAACCTTTGGACCGACTGCATAATAGTCTTGATACCAAATTCTTACATTACCGCTTGCATTGAATATTGAGCGTTTTTGGTTGTATTCTTGATAGCTTGATTTCAATGTTAATTTTGAACCATCATCCATAATTGCGTTTGATGTAGTGTTGCCGTAAGCTGTTAAATTGCCTGTTGTCGCGTCATACACAAATCTGTCGGCATAAGATTCGTTATTTTCTTGTTTAACTTTAGCGTTACCAATCAAGACAAGTTTTTTCAAATCACCGCTTTTATCAGTTGTAATTTGTGCTGAATTTGAGAAAGTTTCAATTTCTTTATATTTCATTGTAACAGTCCCAACTGCAGTCATAACGCCGGTTTTTGTATCATACTCTTGAGTGTTTGCGTTGATTACAACAATAGGGGTTTTGCCTTCAAAAACAACAGATTGAGTATCTCCCTCTGCTCTGATGATTTTTGTAATTAAAGAAACTTTCAAAATATTTGCTTTAACTTCTCTTTTTTTGTTTTTCTTAACTTCAAAAGCATAAGGTTTGTCATAAAAAGTAGCTGTGTCTAATTTTTGGTCTTTGGTAACATTTACGTCTGCACTGTCACCTACAACCTTCAAATCATCAACCGTAACTTTTACCTTGCCGTTGAATTTAATTTTATTATCTGCCTCATTGAAAGACTGATTTTTTGATTCAATAATCAAGTCTGATGCTTGAACAGCAAGTCCTGTCAACACCAAAATCGATAAAAATGTCGTTAAAAATCTCTTCATCCTACTTTTTATCCTCATATACTCTTGATACAGTGTTCCCTACAATTTTGAAACTGTCATACGTTGGACTGATAATAATTTTGTCCGCGGTTGATAACAATTCTTTTCCTTTTTGAACCTTGATATGACCTTGCGCCACAATCGGTGTGTGCGAATTCGTCCAATGCAAATTATCCGCATTCAAGGTGATACCGTCTTTTAATACGATAAATGTGTCTTTATATAAAGTTATATCGCCTTCTTTTGAGTTATATGTACCCTTTGAAGATTCAAAACTCATAGAAACTTCATTGTCTTTATAAAAATTACCGGTAACTTTGTCTAACTGAGCAATTCCTTTTTCGCTGTCCCATTGCCCTGTTTCGCCATATATTTCCCAGTATTTTTGTTCATCTTTAGTTTCAGTAAGGATTATTCCATGAACGATTGCTTCTTGCTCATCTCCGTTAGATGCTGCTTGTTTACGGTTGAAATCATGCGTAATCATACTTGCAGTGATAAAAGCCCACGCCAAAATCCCTACAAACGTTAATATTATTAAGCCATACAGCCTTTTCTTTTTCGGTAAATCTTTCCAGTTCATACTACAGATTTTAGCACAAAATAAATAAAAAGGTGAATGTGTTTGTTAAATTGTAGGGCAGGAAGGCAAGATTTTTTACGTCATTACGAGGAAAGACATGCTTAAATTGTAACTGTCACCCTGAACTTGATTCAGGGTCTCCAATATAACAAATTAAGCATTAGACTAATATGTTCAATTTGAGATTCCGAAACGAGTTCGGAATGACAATAAAATCATGTCATTCTGAAAGCTTAGAAAATTTGTGCGAAGCATGAGCACATAATTTTCTTGCTATTCAGAATCTATCAATGTTGATTTTAAAAATTGACCTCTATGTATTACTTTTCAATCAAATGGATAGACCCTGAATCTACGCAGTCGCATAAAACGTGGCTCCACCTCGTTTCGCACTCTACTCCTGCTGTTCAGGGCAACAAGGACACCTGTAGCTTAAATAACCTGCCCTCCTGCCCTCTTGTCATCTTGCTTTCCGAACTTCCTAATTCACATCCCTTTACAATAGACTTTAAAAAATAATATGTTCAAGTTATACTTAAACGGTTGACAAAAAACGAAAGAGGAAAAAGATGTACAACGTAGCAATTATAGGCGCAGGTCCTGCCGGAATTTTTGCGGCATTGGAAATTATGAAACTTAAACCGGATTGGAAAATTGTTCTAATTGAAAAAGGACAACGTATCGAAAAGAGAAAATGTCCGATTAGAGAAGGTTCTCCAAAATGTGTAAACTGCAAACGTTGCGGATTGTTATGCGGATGGGGCGGAGCCGGAGCTTTTTCAGATGGCAAATTAACCCTTACTCCTGACGTTGGCGGACACCTCGTTGATTATATGACAAGAAAACAAGCCGAAGATTTGATTGGTTATGCTGACCAATTATATCTGAAATACGGCGCAACAGAAGAAGTTTTTGGAACTGATACAAAAGTTTTTGATGAAATTGAGCACCAAGCAGTTCTTGCAGAATTGAAATTGGTATATTCCCCTGTTAGACACCTTGGTACAGAAAGAAGTCTTGATGTATTAAAAAATATGCAAGATTATCTTGATGACAGAATCACTATTTTAAATAATGTCTCAGCAGAATCCCTAATCGTTGAATGTGAACAAGTAAAAGGTATTAAACTGGATAACGGTGAAGTTATTTCTGCTGAATACACAATCATTGCTCCAGGTAGAGAAGGTGCAGATTGGTTGACTCAAGAATTTGCAAAACACAAAATCGGTATGGTGAATAATGCAGTTGACGTTGGTGTCAGGGTAGAACTTCCCGCTCCTGTATTTGAACCGTTGACATCTAAATTGTATGAATCAAAATTGATTTATCATTCACCAACATTTGGGGATGAAGTCAGAACTTTCTGTATGAACCCAAATGGCGAAGTTGTTCAAGAAAATTACAGCGGTATTGCAACAGTAAACGGTCATAGTTATGCAAACTACAAAACTCCAAACACAAACTTTGCATTGCTTGTTAGTGAAAAATTCACAGAGCCGTTCAAAGAACCAATTCAATACGGTCAACATATTGCAAGACTAGCTAATATGTTAGGTGGTGGAATTTTGGTTCAAAGATTTGGTGATTTGCTTGATGGCAGACGCTCAACTCCTGAAAGAATCAAATCAAGTGTAATTACACCGACTCTTACTTGTGCAACTCCGGGGGATTTGAGCCTTGTTATTCCGTACAGACAAATGACAAGTATTATCGAAATGTTGCAAGCTTTGGATAAAATTGCCCCTGGTACTGCATCAAGATACACCCTTCTTTATGGTATTGAAGTTAAATTCTATTCAGCAAGAGTAAAATTGACAAACGAACTGGAAACAGAAGGCGTTAAAAACTTGTTTACCATCGGTGATGGTGCAGGGGTAACAAGAGGTTTGTTACAAGCATCAGCATCAGGTGTATATGTAGCCAGAACAATTTGCGAAAGATAATAATATAAACTTAAATTTTAACAACCTTAAAACACTCCGACAAGTATGTTTGGGGTGTTTTCCTTTACAGGAAGTAGAAATCTTGTTATAATTAAAAACAAGAAGGGTTGAAGAGTGTTTTTTCATAAATTTAAAAAAATTTTAACAAATAATTTTGGTTCTACATTGGCAGAAGGTGCTACGCACGTCGGTTTGCTACCAAGAAAAGTGAGATTTAGTTTCACTTTAGCAGAGGGTGCTACGCACGTAGATTTGTCTCCAACCAAGGTGAAAAGAGGCTTTACTCTAGCTGAAGTTTTAATCACTCTTGGGGTAATTGGAGTTGTTGCTGCGATGACGATTCCGAGTTTAATGTCAAATTACAGAAAACGTCAACTTCAAACTCAAATAAAAGCAGATGTTTCTATTATTCAACAAGCAGTACGATTTGCTGAATACGAAGACACCTCTTACGATATGGCAATTCAAGACGGAAACACTGCAAGTACCAAAGAATGGTTTGACTCGTTTTTAGGAAAACATTTGAAAGTTGAACAACTTTGTATTGATAAACCCGGTTGTTGGCATAAAAAGGGGATTGTTAAATCTTTAACCGGTAATGCCCCAAAGTATGAAAATGACAACGGTATCGGCGGAAACATTGTCACTTTCAAAATTGCAAACGGTTCCATGTTTAATGTTGATGGAAACACTGCAGAAGATATGGCGTCATTTGGTATTGATACCACATCTGATGGTTTGACTTTTTACTTTGATGCGAATGGGGACAGAGGACCAAACCGCGTTGGAGTCGACATTTATATAATGGTATGGTCATCTCAAGGTTTAGTACCCGCAGGTTACAGCAGAACAAAAGCTCAAGTGGAGGAAAATTGTCTCAGAGGTGATGGCTATTTTTGTTTACAATATGTTGCAACCCACGGATGGGAAATATCTGACACTGTTTGGCGCAAAAAGTTCTAATTCTTTGATTCGCCTGCATTTGTCCTGTTGAAACAATTTCCAAACTGACAATTTGCATCGTAAGGTTGGGTGTCTTGTTGCTGAATCGGCTCCATATTGATGTTTTCAGGCACCTGTGGCTGTCCCAGTTGAGAACGGCTGTCCATAGTGTTTTGCGGTTTTATCAGTTTATCCAAATTGTTGGGCAAAACTTTATCCTGAATACGCGTATTTATTCCAGAACCGATATCAGCTTTGCACGCTCCTAATTCAGAAATCGGACACCCTGCAAATGCATACATAAACAATCCAAATAGAAATAACACACTAAAAATTATAATCTTTTTCATAATTTATCCTTTTTGTAAATTTGACTACATGACTAATTTACAAGATTAAAATAGTGTTTTCATTGGACAAAAGCATAATTTTTTATGAAAAATATAGCCTGCTATTTGACTTTTTTCTCAACATCACTCAAAACTTTTTCAAACGGAATAATCGGTTCCATCTTATATCCGCAGGTATCAGACAACGCACCCCCCATTGCAAAAAGTTCTTCTTGCGGATATCTTCTGCAAATCCCCGGACGCCAAAAGTGAATTTTGCATTTTTTAGTTTCTGGGTCAAGATTTGTACATTCAAAAATCAAACCTAAATCATCTTTGCCTATGATTTTCAGCCCTGAGTAAAATTTGTGCAAATATTGAAGTCGTTCAAACTCTTTTTCATCTTTCAAAACATGTTTAAAATGTTTGACATAAATGTGGGTACAACATTGACCGCACCCTTTGCATTTGCCTGTGCGGTAATAATACTTTTTGAGAACTTTTGATAAGATAAATTTTCTGATTTCTTCCCACATAATTTCATGATAGTACAACTTGAAATAATATTTATTAAGTTTTGTAAATGTTTATAATAAAAAACGCAAAACTAAATCTTGAGGGGAATTTATCCAAATGTAAGAAATTACAAATTACCCCTTGAAATTTAACCGAAAAATAATAGACAAATAAACTGACATAATACTATAACATAACCAAAAATAACCAACCTTGACCTCTTAATCGAGGTCTTTTTTTTGCTCTCTAAAAATCAATTTTGCAGTAAAAATCAAAACCGTTGCGCCAACCAAAACTTCTAACGGAAAAGTCGGTAAAATGCCTGTTTTTAATATCATCGGAATCAAAAGGATTGCACCTGCAGGAGGGAAAAGTGTTTTAACCCTGTCAAATGCGAAAAACAAAACACAACAAGCAAGTCCTGCGCAAATTGTAAGCGGAAGATGCAGGTATAAATTCAAAATTTCGCGCAAAAAACAACCTGTTGCAGAAGCCAGTGTTAAAAGTCCGATAATATGAAATGGCTTGTTACGCAAAGGACTTTTGGTGTTGGCAAATTCCGTAAATGTCACAATCAAAGGTGGAGCAAGGAAATATATTTGTTGATTTTCAAACGGAATAAGTGCAATTAACGAAAATACAACAAGCAGCTTAACCCATTTTATAACTTGGAATTTTAGGTCAAAATCACAAGGGGTATATTGATTCTTTGGTTTTAAGTGATATTTTTCCATTAACCATTGGGCAAGAATAATTATAAATGCCATAATTGTTACGGAAATTGGGTATATCCAGCTTTTTGTACCCAAGTATACAGGTAAAATGCAAGCAGAAATAATAGGTATTAAAGTCGTTCTGGCAATAGTTAAAATCACTCCGGTAAACCCAAAGCACAACCCAACCTGAAATATCAAAGGTACATTAATATATCGAGTTACAATTACCCCAAACAATGCCGCAAGTGATACAAGGGCGAACATTTTTCTTTTGTTGCACATCCAAGGTTGTTGTTCTGATATCCAAGCGCCAATAGTCAAAGCGCAAATTTCAGGGAAAATAATTTCTTTTTCTCCGCTGATTTCTGCTATGGCAATCATCAAAAACGCCATCAAACCTGCAAAAATATATCGTTCTATCCTTATTCGCTTTAATATTTCGACATTCATTTTAACAAAATTATACTATGAAAATTTCCTAACCTAAATGTCCAAAAATTACTCGGTCAATTCCTGCCAAATCTTTTGTAATTTGGATATCGACAAATCCGGAGTTTTTCATAATTCCAGCCACATCTTTGCTCTGACCTATTCCAAGTTCAAACAGTAAATATCCGCCCTGATTTAAAAATTGAGGGGCATCTTCTGTTATTTTTTGATAAAATTCTAAACCTTTTTCATCCTTTGTATATAGCGCCAAATCAGGTTCAAATGAGACTTCTTCTTGGATAGTTTTTTTCATCATCGGCGGAATATATGGAGGATTTGAAACAATTAAATCAAACCTTTCATCAGTGCGAATTTTTGAATACAAATCTGATTTTCTAAATGTTGCTTTGTTGAAAAGATTGAATTTTTCCATATTAGAAAATGCGACATGTAACGCCTCTGTTGAAATATCAACTCCCATAACCTGACAAGGTGTAAGTATTGCAATCATACACGCGATACACCCTGACCCTGTGCACATATCCATTATTTGTTTAAAATTGTTTTCTTTGATAATTTCAACCGTTTTTCTGACCAAAATTTCTGTTTCATCTCGCGGAATTAAAACAGAAGGATTGACCAAAAATTTTTCTCCCATAAAATCGGCTTGTCCGATTATATATTGGATTGGTTGGTGAGTTTGTGCTCTTAATTTTGCTTTTTCATCAACTATTTTTAGTTTTTTTTCATCAAGTTTTTTGCCCATAATAATATCGATTGGAGTATATCCGGCAAAGTGTTCTATAAGCAATCGAACTTCAATATTTGCCTCGTTTTGAGGGATTCCTGAGTCTGTTAAAATTTTTACGATATCTTGTATTAGCATAATTTTATTCTTCTGTTTCTCCGTCTGAAATTTCGATTTTATAATTTTGGCTGTGCTCTGTGATAATTTTATCTATCTCGTCTCGAGCCTCAAGTTTTGATTGTAATTCTTTTTTTTCGATATTATATTTTTTGCAAAGTCTGTCATAGTAATAAAGCTGTTTTTTTGTCGGAGCCTCTTTTGACATTTTTACTTCTTGCAAAAATTTGCGTTTTTTCTTTTCGTATTCTTTATTTGCCTCAATTATCGGTCGTTGTTTTTCGCGATAATCATAATACTTTTTACATTCTTTTAAATATTTTATGGTGTCTGATTTGAATGAGTCTTCATCAATTATTTCTGACAAAAATTCAAATCTTGAGCAATTTAATTCAAGATAGTATTTTTCGTCAGCAACAAAACTTTCCCAAATTTCATCAACGCTAAGGTCTTGTGATTTTTTCACTAAAGCGCGCAAAAAATTACACAATGCAGATTTTTGGTTTTTGGTAAAGTCCAAATAAATTTGTTTTTTTATTTCATACATAACAAAATTAAAACACAAAAACCATCACCCCAAAAGGGGGAACGAAGTATAAAACGGTTTTCGATTCCTCACAAACCGCACAAATTCATGTACGTATCGACCCTCATAAAGCCGTGCTACGCGAATCTATCGTGTGAACAAATCTTTGACTGAAAATCTGCGGGTTTTGTTAGACAAGCTAAAGTCCAGCAGCTTTCTTGCAATAGGATTCGTTTGTCGAGTCGGCTGATGTTGGTCAACAACTTCTTTACCTCTCATCTCTTGAGTTGATTCAATTACTTTTAAGTTTTGTTCAGTCTTCTCAACCATGATTCCGATTATACCTCGTTACATTTTAATAAACAATTTGTAAAAGTCAAAATTGCGCAAATTTATATAAAAAGTATATATTTGTTACATATCGTTACATGACAGAGGTTGGGAAGGCAGGATGGCAAGATGACAGGCTGAATAAAGATGAAACAAAGTAATCCCTTGCAAATAGGTCTGTATATCCACCCTTAGTGGGCGGACCTCTCATATTTTATTCAGTTCAAAATGACAGTTAAAATCTTTTACCCTCGTTGAATAACAATCAAATTCCTTGTGTGGTCTTCGTCTAGGGGGAGTTTGTACTCAATAATTTCAACAATCTTTGCCTTATATTTTTTCAAAACATTGTTAGCCTCGTCAATTTCTTCAGGGGCTTTGCGTGATTTGTACGCAACAAAATAGCCGCCTTTTTTAAGTTTTGGCAGTGCGTATTCACAAATATTTTTCAACGACGAAACAGCACGAGATGTCACAACATCAAATGTTCCATCAAGATTTTCCACCCTTGAACAAATCGGTGTTATATTCTCAACACCCAAATTTTTTGCAATCGATTCAATTGCCCTGATTTTTTTTGCAATACTATCAACTGCAGTAACCTTGATTTTTGGATATTTTATCGCAACAGGAAGTGCAGGAAAACCCCCACCAGTACCGATATCCAGCAAAGTCTTCGGCAATTTATATTTATCAAAAAACTCACTAATCGCAAGGGAATCACAAATATGTTTTTCCCACAAAAACTTTTCATCATTTTTAGAAATCAAATTCACCTTTGAATTTTCTTCCAAAAACGCTTTCATATATTCACTGTATAATTTTTTATTTTCCATATTTTTCCTGATATTTCACTAATTCTTGTTCGGTTACACGACGTTTTACATCCTCAAGTCGCATAACAATTTTATCAATATTATCCTTGGTAAAGGATTTTTCTGCAACCTTGTATGCTTCCATAAAATATTTATACGCATGTTCATTATCTCGACGATGGAAATAAAAATCACCGATTTCTAAAGATGCACCTGCGATATAAAAAGCTTCCTTCAAGAGTTTTGCATATTCAAGCGCCTTGAACAAATATTCCAATGATTTTTCATCACTGACAGAAGAGAAAATCTCCGCCAAATGAATCGCTGAACCATACAAACCACCGTAATTTTTCATCACGGTGTCGATTTTGATACTTTCGTTATAATATTTCACGGCAGCCTTGGTTGAACCTGCCTCATCATAAAGTTCCGCAATATTTGCCAATGCTTTTGACAAATATTTGTTGTGTTTCGGATTGGAATCCAAGTTGATACATTTTTTGTAAAACTCCGCAGCAGTGCGTGGGTCATCCAACTCATCACTTGTCACGGCATATTTATAATAAAGTTCTGAAACGATAGATTTGTCTGTTCCAAGTTCAACCAGCGGAAGAGATTTTTTATAATATTTGTGTTCCGTATGCAAATCATTTGCCAATTTTGCACAAGCCAAATTTACCCTGATTGCCAATTCATTAGGCAAATCCTGAGCTTTTTCAAGTTCGGACAATATGAATTTCGCATTGTCATGTTTGTACATCAAGTAGTAAATATTGGCAATGTCAAGCTTAGTTTCATAAACCTTTTCCTGATTTGATGCATTGACATAAAAATCTTGAGCCTGAGTATAATACTCCAATGCCTCATACCAATCTGACAATTTTTGATAAGCTTGAGCCAATTTTGTATAAATCACAGGCAAAAAAGTATAAAAGTCATCATCAGAAGTCTTTGTTAATGCGTTTTGGTAAAGCATAACAACGCGCTTGTAATTGTAGCTTTGTTCTTCTTTTTTTGCAGCGTTCAACAACTGTCTCAAACTCATGCCGGAACTCTCTTTTTCAAGCATATTATCTTGTGAAGTTGTTGAAACAAAATCTTTAATCGAATCCGCAATATTATCCAAAATCGCACTATCTTCAATGATAAAGCTGATTTTGTTAATCTTTTCTTCTTTTGTTTCCTCCGGTTCAGGTTTAACCACTTCTTCAACCTGCGGAGCTTTTTGTTCAGCAGGCAAAATCGAAGGTTCAACAAGCATAGGCTGAACGACTTTTGGATTTATCACGGGCTTTTTCGGAATAAACATGCTGTGATACTCAATTTCGTTGCGCATAGTTTGTCTTGAAAGTTTTAAATCTCTTTCCAACGGTTTCAACGGCAACTGGGTATTATACAAATCAATACATGCGCTATGCAGTTTAATCATTACGTTTTCAGGAATTTGATTTTCCAAAACTTCTCTAAAAATGTCTTTTAAATACAAGCATTCTCCCTCTACCGACAAAATTGAATTTTGGACAAAAAACATTATCCTACTTTCGTCATACAAATGTAATGATTTTATCAGATTAAAGTGAATCGGTATTCTCATCACGGTCAACAAGCGAAACAAATGCGCACTCACAGGGTCAACAAGAGAAAGAGCCTCCCTTATGATAAACTCTGGAAACGCCATATAACTTTTTGAATACAATTCTAAAAAACTCACCAAAGTTAATTGGCGCAAATTTATTATATTAACGGTCAAAACCAAATAATTGTAATACCCTTTTGAAAGCTTGTACAATTCATTTGACAAAACTCCGATTTGTTTTATTCCATTATCTTTTAAAAATTTTTCAAAGATTTTTTGAGAAAATGCAAGAGTTGTAACCTTGTCAAACTCAATATCCGAAAAATCATAATTAGAAAAAGTTTTTGCAATCAAAATAACTTTAACATTTGGAAACGTCAGCAAATGTTGAACAAAGTTCACGATGTCTGATTTATTTTCTTTCACAATTGCGTCAAACGAATCCAAAACCACCAAAATCGGTTCAGTTATTGTATGGAAATATGAATTGATTTTTTGTGCGAAATTATCGACTTTAATCTTTGGCGGTGAGATTTTACCCATCAAGTGATAATGCCTGAATGACTCAAAAAAGCTCAACAACATATCATCAAGAATTGTTGTCTCTAGACAATTGTATCTTAATAAAATAGTTTCTAGAGTAAGGGAATCTGTCGCAAGTTTAACAACTTGAGACTTACCGCTCCCTCTAAAACCGTTCACCAATAGAAGTTTTTTATCATTCATCAAAAAATCACAGACTTGTCCGATTTGTTTTTCGTTATTTTCAATCAGGCAAGGGTTCATCGGATATTCACTTGGAATATCTTTGATATTTATGGATTTTTCGATAAATTTACTGTTCATCAATTCTCTAATTTACTCTGTTTCTGCCGTTTTCCTTTGCGTGATATAAACGTTTATCAGCTGATTCAATTATAACTGATGGAATTTCACCATCCGCGCCATAAGTTGAAACGCCCAAACTTATTGTGACATTGCTTTCTTTACCGTTAGCAAGTTTGCACTTTTTCTCCGAAACAATGGTACACAGCTTATTTGCGATACCGACAGCTTCCTCATATTTAGTATTTGGGAGAATAATACTCATTTCTTCTCCGCCATATCTGCATACTATATCGGTCGCTCTGACATTTTTCTTTAATGCAAACGCAACTTGTCTCAACACAGCATCCCCTGATTGGTGTCCATAAGTATCATTGAACTTTTTGAAAAAGTCGATATCAATGATAATCAATGACAACGGCACACCATAACGTTTTGAATGTGAAACCTGATTTTGCATTTGTTCTTGAAAATATCTGTGGTTATAGAGTTCGGTCAACCCATCCGTTGTAGCCAATTTATACTGAGTATCAAAATCTCGAGATTTAATCAAATATTTTATAATCACTGCCAAAATAAAGGCAAATAGCGCAAACGCCAAAGGTGAAACTATTTTTATCCAGTAATAATTTATTCTCATCAATTCATACGCAAAAAGAACATAGATTGTATAAATTGTGAATGCCAAACCAAACGCAGTTGGCATAGATTGAATTTTCAAAACCGCTAACACTGTCAATAACGCCAAAACTAAACCTGCAAGAAGGTTCACATATTCAGGACATTTTTTAATCAAACTGCCATCAAGTAAATTATTTACATAAGTTGCCTGAACCTCAACCCCCGGATAAACTTTATCAACAGGGACAGTTTTTATATCAAACAAACTTGCCGCTGTTGCACCAAAATAAACGATTTTGTTATGGAAATCATAATCAAAAGTTTCTCCACCATCAGCAGCCTTCAAAAGTTTGTACATTGGAAGATTTTCAAAAGTTTCAGCAGGGCCGTACCAATTTAGAGTGACACTTGCCTCATCATCAGGTTGAACCTTTTTCATCACACCTGAACCTTGAGCAACCAAATACCCCAATTGAGGATAATATTTGTCATTATATTTTAGGTACAAAGGCATTTTACGCAACACACCATCATCTGAGCGCGAAACATTAATCATACCAATGTGAGATGTCGCATCTAAAATCCCACTCAAAATAACTCGGCAATTTGAATACTCAATCGGATTTGTTGCCACATTATCAGGATTTATTGCTAATTTATCAGGAAGAGTTTGAGCTTTTCGCAAATCTTCAGGTTGGTTATCCAAATTCATAGAAGTATAAACATTATCATATTTTTTGAACACATTAACCAACGCATTATCAGCTGATACCGCGCTTTTCATTGATTTGACAAACATAAGGTCAAATGCGACAGCTTTCGGATTTTGAGCCTCAATATAATCAACCATTTTGGCATACATATCGCGTCTTAGAGGCCACTCGCCATAATGGTCCAAAATGTATTCATAACTCGCATCATCAATTGCCACAATCACGATATCTTTGTTATGTTCACGCACACCTGATTTTGATATTACGTTTTGGCGAATATCAAAAGTCCTGTTTTCCATTGAATTGATGAACGAAACAAAACTTCCGTTCTTGACACTGAAACACAATAACAGCGCAAAAACGGAAATCCACAAAATATATAAAACTTTTTTCAACATTGTTCTAACCTTTGTTAATCTACGTTTTTAGTATAATTTAACATAGCAATGTTGGCAAGAATATTTTTAACCACGAACTTTTTTTCTAAAATTTGGTTGTTCAATTTTAAAATTTCAGTAGAATAAGACAACTCATCAGGGTGAGTCAAATAGCGCAACAAGCATTGTTCGTGAATATTAGTCATAGCCAAAAATCCTTCTAAGGGTGGTAACATTATGATTATCGCAAAATTTTCGGATAATTAAATCAACCTTTTATAGAATTTGAACCACGATTTCTAGTACGATTAAAGGATGAAAGAGTAGGATTTTCAGAACACCGACTTTTCCTTGTCATTCTGAAAGCTTAGAAAATTTGTGTGAGCCTTGTAAAAGTGTGAGACTGTGTGCCGTATGGCTGAGGGTTAGTGAGAGGGCAGGGTGAGGGTTCATCTCTTCTTTTTTAATGCACTCCATGCAGGGGAGATTGTGGGGACACTTCGTTTTCCCCACACTACTTTTTTATAAAATAATGTCATTCTGAAAGGATTAAAAATCTTGCCAACTTGTTTGGCTTAGATTTTATCCTATTCAGAATCTCTAACTGTACAGTACACATTTACTTTAGTATAATTTGTTAAATTTGAGACCCTGAAACAAGTTCAGGGTGACATAACTCTTTTTGTAAACAAAGTAGGGTGGGCTAACTAGCCCACCTGTTATTTTGCATTTACAAAGCCTAAGCTTTCATAATGACATAGACCCTTTTGCACAATTAATTCGTAGGTCGGCATTGCTATGCCGAAAATTAAAATATTGCTTTTTCATAAAATATGTTATACTATATACAAATGGAAATTTTTCCATCTCCGACTGGGGCTCCGCTATTGGGGCGGTTACCTTGGTCGGAGTTTTATTTTGGAATTTTATTATTATTTATCACCAACGGCGCGGAAGTTTACTTCCGCGCCGCTGGTTAAACCTTTATTAAACCTTTTTATCTCAAATCAAAACTTACTTTTTCACTACATAAGTTCCTGAAGACAACTGCTGAGCAACCTCGATTGCTTTTTTCAATTGTACATCATTTTTTGTCTTGATATCATTTTCACTCAATTCAACAAGTACATCCGGTGTAATACCTTTTTTGTGGATATCTGTGCCGTTTGGAGTCAAATATTTTTGGATTGTGATATTGATACCTGCGTTATTTGGAAGTTTGTTGATTTCTTGTACCAAGCCTTTACCAAATGATTGAGTACCAACAATCACACCGCGTTTGTTATCCTTGATTGCGCCTGAGAAAATTTCACTGGCAGATGCTGAACCTTTATCAACCAAAACTACAAGCGGTTTTGTTGTCAAAGTTCCGCGGTTAGCTTTTGTAGTCTCTTTGTAACCGTCACGGTCAACTGTACTAACAATCGCACCACCATTCAAAAACATATCTGAAATATAAATTGCATTACTCAAAAGTCCACCGGGATTAGAACGCAAATCCAAAATAAATGCTTTTTTATCAGTTGATTTTGTCAAAATATCAGAAATTTCCTTTGATGCATTTCTGCTGATAAATGAACTCAATCTGATATAGCAAATATCTTTTGGCATATTTACATTTTCAGGAATTTTTTGAGAAACCGACTTGATTTCGATTTCCTTACGAGTAATTGTATAAGACTTTGGCTCTTGGTCTTTA
This sequence comes from Cyanobacteria bacterium UBA4641, assembly GCA_002405805.1. Classification (GTDB taxonomy): domain Bacteria; phylum Cyanobacteriota; class Vampirovibrionia; order Gastranaerophilales; family Gastranaerophilaceae; genus Zag111. The sequence continues at coordinate 32,450 of DHMN01000066.1, forward strand.
CGTTTAATAACAAGGGTAACGTTTGTACCTTCCTCACCGCGAATTTGGTCAGCAGCCTTGTCAACAGTTATACCTTTTGTGCTTTTGCCATCAATTGATAGAATTTCATCATCAGCCATTAATCCTGCTTTTTCTGCCGGAGTATCTTCAATCGGAGCAATAACCATCAACTTACCGTCTTTAACACCTATTTGAATACCGATACCTTTTAATGAACCTTTTATTGAACCTGTTTCTTCTGAAAACTCCTTAGGGTCAAGGAATTTTGTATAAGGGTCGTTCAAACTTGCGACCATTGTCTCAATTGCAACATAAGCATCATCATCGGTTTTTATTACATCATCATATCTGTGACGCCATTTGCTCCAATCTTGTTCGTTATTTGTTTGGTCTACGTATTTTGAATTGATTAAACGCCAAACATTGTCATACAACTCTACAGGAGTAGATGCATGAACATTAGAACGAATAACCCATCCAAACATCAAAATAAATGCACTTAAAAATATAATACTTTTTTTCATCAGTTTTCTCATTCTTATTTACACCTCCAATAATCCCTTCCCTTATTACCTTTAGACGAAAATTTTCTAAAAAAGTTTCATCTATTGAGCAGGGACTATTATAGTGCTTATATTAACACATATAAAAAAAAATGTGAAATTTTAAATTCCACATTTTTCTAAACCTAATCTTTACTGAACTGTAAAAGTCTGAAACCCATTTTCTTTTTCTTCGCCTCAACATCAGGAAGTTCATAACACTTGATGCAGCGAGCCTCGTAGGTTTCATCTCCGCCAATCATAATCAAAGGTGAATTTTTATCGGCAGGTTTTCCGTCAATCAAACGTTGAGTTCTTGTGGCATGCTCACAACCGCATTTCATACAAACTGCATGTAATTTATCAACCCTAGTTGCAATACACATCAATTCAGGCATTGAACCAAACGGTTCGGCTTTAAAATCAAGTTCCAAACCTGTTCCAATGACTTTTTTACCTTGGTTCATCAACTCTGTAATAACTTTCACAATATTAGAATCAAAGAATTGAAGTTCATCTATCGCAACAACTTCCGCATCTTTAACAATGCTCAAAATTTGCACTGAATGTTTAACCTTAACCGCATCCAACCACAAACCGTTTCTTGATTCAATATAATCTCCTTTTGCCCTTGTATCGACATCAGGCGAAATAACTTTGACTTTCTTTTTTGCAATAATACAGCGACGAATTCTTCTCAACAATTCTTCCGTTTTGCCACAACTCATCGGGCCTGTAATCAATTCAAAACTATATCCGCTCATAATTCCCTTTAATTTCTCCCAAAAGCATGATTTTTCTATAAATTAATTATAAAACTTAAAATATTTTATTAAAAGTAAAAAATTGTAAATGATACAAAAAATTAAAATTCTATTTGAAATCAAAAATCGCCTTAATAGGAACAGACAACGCATTAGAGATTTTAATAAGAGTTTTTAGCCCAGGTTTATTTATATTAACCTCGATTTTTCCAAGATAATCAAGGCTTATCCCTGCTTTTTCGGCAAGTTTTTCCTGTGTAAGATGAGCATTTTCGCGCAGAGTTTTAATTTGTTTCCCTAATGCAATATATAATTCATCCTCTTTCATTTGACAATCTTACTGGAAATGATAACATAATTTTACTGGACTTTATCCAGTAAGGAGGTTAATATGTTCACTAGATTCAAAAAGTATATTATGTCATCGTCCAAGGTGCGACGTGGTTTTACGTTAGCAGAGGGTGCTACGCACGTAGATTTGCCACCAACCAAGGTGAAATTTGGCTTTACCCTAGCTGAAGTTTTAATCACACTTGGTATAATCGGTATAGTTGCAGCCATGACAATACCGACACTCATCCAAAACCAACAAAAAAAGAAAATGGAGGCAGTGTTAAAAGAAGATTACTCAATAATTCAACAGGTTATGAAATTCACCGAATACGACGATGTATCATTGGATTTGAATGTACCTGATACTTTAGAAGGAGCGACAAACTGGTTCAACACATTTATGCAACCGCATTTGAAATACGCATCAGTTTGTTTTGACGAAAAAGGCTGTTGGCAAGACAAAGGACCGACCAAAACACTTACAGGTGCAACTGCACCATATAACAAAACAGGAATTGGTGTCGGTTATGGAATAATTACAGTAAAAATGCTAAATGGTTCAAACCTTGATATTGACGGATTTTCTGCGGCTGATATGAAGAACCTATTTGGAACAGATACCACAGGAACATCGCTTGTTATGTACATTGATGCAAATGGTGACAAATTGCCAAATGTCATAGGAAAAGACATTTTTATCTTGGTTTGGACACCTGATGGACTATTCCCTGCCGGAATCAACGAAACAACCGAAACCATCAACCAAAACTGTAGCAAAAATGCAACAGCACAAAATGCAGGATATTACTGTCTTATGAAAGTAAAAAACAATGGCTGGGAAATACCAAAAGATGTTTGGAACATAAAAGTCAAATAACCGATTTGCGTATTTACAACTCTTGAAAAATATTATAAAATGGGACAGACTTAACAGAATTTTATAAGAAGAAAGAGGAAAATATTATGCAAAAAACTATCTGGGATAAATATGCACAAGTTCTTGTAGACTACTCAGTAGATGTTCAAAAAGGCGAATTGGTAATGATTACGGCTCAATCTTTTGAGGCAAAAGATTTGGTCAAAGCAATATATAAAAGAGTTTTAGAAAAAGGTGCTCACCCTATTGTAAAAACAGCTTTGGGTGATTTGGGCGAAGTATTTTTGAAATACGCATCAGATGAACAACTTGACTATATCGACCCTATTGCAAAAATGGAATACGAAACAGTCGACAAATTCATCTCACTTGGAGCACCACTTAACACAAAAAATATGGCACGCGCTGATTTAACAAAACTTGCACGCCGTGGCAAAGCAACAAAGCAACTTTCAGAAGTTTTGATGAAACGTTCAGCAGAAGGTACGGCAAAATGGGTTATTGCAGATGTTCCAACAAACGCACTTGCGCAAGAGGCAAAAATGTCACTTGATGAATACTCTGAATTTTTGTTCAAATCTTGTTATCTTGATTTGGATGACCCTGTTGCAAAATTGAAAGAACTTGACAAAAAACAAACTCGTTGGGCAAATTACTTAAACAAAGTTAAAGAAATCCACATTACAGGCGAAAAAACAGATATTACATTCAATGTTGAAGGCAGAAAATGGATTAGCTGTTCAGGTTTAAATAACTACCCTGATGGCGAAGTTTTCACCTCTCCGGTTGAAGATGGTATCAATGGCGAAATTTATTTTGATTATCCGCAAAATTACCGTGGCAACTCTGCTCACGGTGTACATTTATGGATTGAAAACGGTCTTGTTGTAAAAGCTGAGGCTGAACGCGGTGAAGAATTTTTACACGCAATGATTAATATGGACGAAGGTTCTCACGGTATCGGCGAAATCGCAATCGGTACAAACGACGAAATCCAAGAAATCACAGGAAATATCTTGTTTGATGAAAAAATCGGCGGAGCAATCCACATGGCAGTTGGCGCATCATACCCTGAAACAGGCGGTAAAAATGTCTCAGGTCTACACTGGGATATGATTAAAAATATGAAAAACGGTGGTAAGATTTACGCCGATGGCAAGTTGATTTACGAAAACGGCAAGATGATTATATAGGTTTTACGTCCACCCCTTAATGAGATATATTATTATTTGTCATTCTGAAAGGATTAAA
>DHMN01000066.1:36261-47218 GCA_002405805.1 Cyanobacteria bacterium UBA4641
TGAAAGGATTAAAAATCTTGCCAACTTGCTTGGCTTAGATTTTATCCTATTCAGAATCGCTAACCAAACACTTTTGCCTTGGTAATAAAGTGGGTTGATTTTACTAATCCAACAGCTTTGTCGGCTTAGTATGAAGTGCCCCTACTTATTGTATTAAATATTTGAATTCGGAATTCTAAACAAAACAAAAAGGACGTATTTGCTGTGTTCATAATAATCCCTCTTCTCTACACCGCATTTTTGCTGAGAATATGATTTTGTCGCATTTTCTAAATATTGGTACAGACCTTATCGCAACAGGTAAAGGTGCGTGCTCATTCCTTGACATTATACAAAGCTACAAAACGATTTGTCAGTGAATTAAAAAAAGCTTTTTAAAAACAAAGACCGCCTTTGAAAAGTGTTCAAAGGCGGTCTTTAGTAATAATTTTTACAAATTAAAGAGTTTTCAAAAAATCAACTAATGATGTCCATGGAGTATTTTTAACATTAGTATCTTGAACATAAGAATCTAAATGTGGCAATGCTTTACTTGATTTTAAATGCCCATACATTTGAACAGATTTTTTATCCGGTGTAAGCCCAACTCTTAGAGCTTCTCTAAAATTTCCTTTTAAAAATTCCTTAGAAACCTCTTTAGAGTTAAAGGCATAAGTAGTAGAAGTACCGTTTTTCAAATCTTTTATATCCCAAGAACTTCCATTATATCGATTGTAGACAAAATTTTTATCTGCTTTAGACCAATTTTCTTTTCTCATTGTTCTAACTGCTGATTTTGGAATAGAGCTTTTATCAAGAATAAGTTTTCTTAATTCTTTAGTAACATTGCCTTTAGAATCAACAAACTTAAAATTTATAACTTGTTGAATACCCTTTGCATTTTTACCTGCACCAACTTCAAAAGCTGATTCTACAACACTTCTAAAAACCTTATTTCCACGCAAAGTACCAATTAATTTCATTGCAACTGACATATCATTTTCCCCTTTCAATATAAATTTCCTAAACAAATTTTTTATTTTATCTCACCCAAGGGCTAAACCCTTGGGTGAAAAATCATTATTACCATTTGATATTTAAACTTCTTGTAAACTGTCTTTCTCCATTAGCATTATGCTGTTCAACTTGAGAAGGTTTACCATTTTTATCAACATCAATATATGTGTAATTTCCATGACCATTTTCTGTTTTTACTTTTTTCTTGACCAAACTTTCTCTTTGTTTAAAGTCATGATAGCGCTCATTCGCTCTATCTGTATTGTTATCCCTTTTCAACGCATTAGGTCTGCGTCCAATCTTAAACTCATAAAATACTCCTTTCAAAATCCTCATATCTGCTATCGTGTTTACATATATATTAAAAATTTTTGAAAAGAATAATTGCCACTATCTTATCCTATCTTATCCTATCCTATAGGGTATTATAATAGGGTTTCAGACATATTAAACTCATCTTAATATTTCTTAACAATCAGTTTATGTGCTAAGCTTTACCCACTAGATTTACCATTCTGAAAGCTTAGAAAATTTGCGTGAAGAATGAACGCATAATTTTCTTGCTATTCAGAAACTATCAATGTTGATTTAATTGTCGGCTTGGTAAAGCCGACCTACAAGGTAAACAGTCACCCTGAACTTGTTTCAGGGTCTCTAATAAAACAAATTAAGCATAAGACTATTATGCTTAATTTGAGATTCCGAAACGAGTTCGGAATGACTAAAATCAAATGGATAGCCACTGAACTGATGTGGAAAATAGGATGTCCACCCCTAAGTGGGAGGACCGAAATCTTTGATTTCGAGGTGGGGGTTCTGACCTATGCGTTGTGGATTACCACGTCACTCCGTCAAAACCCATGCTATAATCCAACTACGCCTCGCATTAAACGTGCCTCCGAGCCTGCCAATAAATCTTGCAGATAGCCAATCAAATTGGCAGGCTACTTCGCACTCTGCTCGGCTTGTTTTTCCTCGTAATGACATAATTTAGTGACTCACAAGTCAATAAAATGCCAATAATCCAAAGGAAAAAAACAAACAAAAAACAAGAACCAACCAAATGGTTGGTTCTTGTTGAAATCCTTGGTAAAATAAAGATTAACGTTTTGAGAATTGGAATCTCTTACGAGCTCTTTTTCTACCATATTTTTTACGTTCTTTAACACGTGGGTCTCTTGTTAATAAACCTTCTAATTTAAGAACATTTTTGAATTCTTCGTTAGATTTAACCAATGCTCTTGATATACCGTGTCTGATAGCACCACATTGTGATACAACACCGCCACCAACAGCTTTAACTCTAACATCATATCTGTCTTGAGTTTCAGTTAAAACAAGTGGTCTGTAAACTAACATTTCGATTGCAGGTCTGTTTCCGATGTAATCAGTTAATTTTTTACCGTTTACGAAAATTCTGCCGCTGCCTTTTACTAATTTTACAACTGCAATAGAGGTTTTTCTACGGCCTGTTGCTTTAATTTCATCTGCCATTATTTAGCCTCCTTTTCTAATACGATTGGTTTTTGAGCTGCATGTGGGTGTTCAGCTCCAGCATATACTTTCAATTTGTTGAATTGTTCAGCACCCAATGTATTGTGTTGCAACATACCACGTACAGCATGTTCGATAACGATTCTTGGGTCTTTTTCCATCAATTCTTTGAAACTAGCTGATTTCAAGCCACCTGGGTAACCAGTGTGGTGTAAATAAATTTTATCAGTTTCTTTTTTACCTGTAACTTTCACTTTTGCAGCGTTGATTACGATAACGAAATCACCTGTATCAACGTTTGGAGTGTATTCAGGTTTGTTTTTTCCTCTCAAAATGTTAGCAACCCTAACAGCCAAGCGACCTAATGTTTCGCCGTCTGCATCAATTACATACCATTTTCTTTCTACTTCAAGAGGTTTTGCTGAATATGTTTTCATTGCATTTCTCCGTTTATAATTTAGTACATTACTTTCATCAATGTTAATCCGTACGGACTAACTGTCATTCCCGCCTTTTGACGGTTTTTTGCCTCCAAAACTTCTTTCATGTGTTCAGGAGCCAAGTTGTGCCCTTCTATTTCTAAAAGAGTTCCGACAATTGTTCTTACCATATTGTATAGAAAACGATTTCCTACAATATCAATAATCACATTGTCACCGACCTTTGAAACTTTCGCCTCATATATAGTACAAATTTTGCTTGGGTTAAGCGTTCCGGAACTTTTAAAACTCGAAAAGTCATGTTCTCCAAGAAGATAATTCAAAGATTTTTGCATTCTTTCAACATCTGTCTTAAATTTCACTCTCAACAAATCTCCATCGAAAGCATTTTTACAACGTCTGTTTACAAATTCAAACCTGTAATAACGTCTCTTTGCTGACTTTTGAGCATGAAATCTTTCATCCACAACTTCCAAATCAGAAACCGAAATATCATCAGGTAAAATTTCATTTATTGAATAGAGAAACTTTGAAGCAACAATTGTTTCATCAGTATCAAAATGAACCACCTGACCCAAAGAATTTACTCCTTTGTCGGTTCTTCCGGAAAATATTGTCCTAATCGGTCGATTATTATTTGCAGCCTTGCTGCGTATCAAAGTACAAAGTGCTTTTTCAAGTTCTCCTTGGATTGTCGGAGAATCTATCGGGACGCCATTTTCAAATTGAATTTGGCTACCCGAGTAATTCTTTCCGATATATTGAACCTGAAATGCATAACGCATCAAATTACACCAATTGAATTAATGCCATTTCAGATGCGTCACCACGTCTTGGTGGTAAGTGATAAATTCTTGTGTATCCACCTTTTTTATCAGAATATTGTTTTCCGATAATTACAAACAATTTTCTTAAAACTGTTTGAGATGCTAATTTTTTATCAGCTTGTGGAGCTTCAAAAACTTCACCTGTTGCCAAGTCCATATATTTACCGGTTTCTTTGTTGTAAATATATCTTGCAGCTTGACGAATTGAGTGAAGGTCACCTTTTTTTGCAAGAGTGATAATCTTTTCAGCGTATGGTTTCAATGCTTTTGCACGAGCCATAGTTGTAGTGATTTCACCGTGTACAAAAAGTTCAGTAGCTAAAGAACGCAACAAAGCTTTTCTTTGGTCTTGCGCTTTCCCTAGCGTATGTTTTTTACACATATGTCTCATTTTTCTGTATCCTTTACTTAATTAATTGTATTTACTTTAAATAATTGGATTAACCAATCATATCTTCTTCCACAGGGCTTGGAGCTAAGTCTAAACCAAAGTGGTGTAATCTTTCGATAACTTCATCTGATGATTTTTTACCGAAGTTTTTAATATTTAACAAATCATGTTCTGATTTTTTCAACAATTCAGACATTGAATTGATACTTGCTCTTTTCAAGCAGTTATAAGCTCTTACAGATAATTCCAATTCTTCGATTGTCATTGTTGGAGCTTCTTCTTCATCAGCTTCTGATTCTTCAACTTGAACTGCAGGAGCAACTACAGGTTGACCTGTGATAGCTGCGATTTGCATAAAGTGTTCAATCAAAAGATTTGAAGCTTGGCTCAAAGCGTTTTGAACATCAATTGAACCGTTTGACCAGATTTCCAAAGTCAATTTGTCGAAGTCTAAAGCATCACCAACACGAGCGCTTTCTACATTGTAGCTAACTCTTTTGATTGGCATGAATGTTGCATCAATTGGCAATACGTCAATTGTAGCATCTTTAGCATCTCTTGGAACATCGTTAGGAACATATCCTTTACCTGTATCAACGATAACATCTGCATGGAATGAACCACCGTCAGCAACTGTACAAATTAACCAATCAGGGTTTACAACTTTAACACCTGCAGGTAATTGAATATCACTTGCTAAAACCGGACCCGGTTTGTCAACGTCAATTCTCAAGTGTTGAGATTCTTTAGAATCAGTTTTAACAACCAAACCTTTTAGGTTTAGCATAACGTCGATAACATCTTCTAAAACACCCGGAATTGCTGTATATTCGTGAGTAATACCTTCGATTCTAGCACTTGTAACAGCTGTACCTTCAAGACTTGATAATAATACACGTCTCAAAGAGTTACCGATAGTAGTACCGAATCCTCTTTCTAACGGTTCAATTACGAATTTACCGTATTGTGAGCCGTCAGAGCTTGTTGCTGTATTAACACATTTAATTTTTAATTCCATATTATTTAATCTCCTAGTTTTTCGATTAACTATTTGTTTTATGTTAGAAGTTTTGAAGAAGGGATTCAAGACTGACTTGTATCCTATCTTCTACCTCCTATTACTTAGAGTAATACTCAATTACAAGTTGTTCCTTGATTTCAGAATCTAATTCTTCTCTTTCAGGGATTCTGTCAAATGTAATTTTCAATGCTTCTTTATCGATTGTCATCCAAGCCGGAGCACAAGCCATATCAATCATTCCGATTACATCGTTCAAGTATTTAGCACTCTTAGATTTAACTGTGATTACATCACCTGCTTTAACAAGGTATGATGGAATATCAACTTTTTTACCGTTTACAAGAACGTGACCGTGGTTTACGATTTGTCTTGTTTGTTTACGTGTAATACCGAATCCTGCTCTGAATAGAATGTTATCTAATCTTGATTCAAGAAGTTGAAGTAAGATAGTACCTGTAACGCCTTTTCTTCTTGCAGCTTCATTGTAATATCTAACGAATTGTTTTTCGCTTACTAAGTATGTAAATCTGATTTTTTGTTTTTCAGCCAAGTGCAATGCGTATTCAGAAAGTTTTTTTCTAACTGCACCGTGTTGACCTGAAGCAGTTTGTCTCATAGAAGATGTTAATTTTCTGTTTGACAAATCAGTTACTTTTTTATTTCTAAATAATTTATTAGTTGGTCCTGTATATCTTGACATTTAATTTTCTCCTTTTTCTTATGTGGGGCATCTATGGTTTGCGTTTGGACTAATTCGCAAGCCCCCACTGATGTTACTAATTTGAGAGTATGAGTTTTGCCTGTCTTGGAATTTCACTTTCGTTCCGTTCAAGTGGTGGCATCTTTGAGGTCATATTGTTCAACGCAATATGGATACACCGTACTATACTCTACGTTTTTTAGGTGGACGACATCCGTTGTGAGGAATTGGAGTTACATCTTTAATTAATGTGATTTCCAAACCTGCAGCTTGAATAGCTCTGATTGCAGTTTCTCTACCTGAACCAGGTCCTTTGATATGAACTTCAACTTTTTTCATACCTTGGTCGATTGATTTTTTAGCTACCATTTCAGCAGCAGATTGAGCTGCAAATGGAGTTCCTTTTCTAGCACCTTTAAAGCCAGAAGCACCTGCTGTTGCCCAAGCAATAGCATTACCTTGAGTATCAGTAGAAGTTACAATTGTATTATTGAAAGTTGACTGAATGTGTACAACCCCTTGCAATACATTTTTCTTTTCTTTTTTCTTAGTTTTTTGTGGTCTTGCCATTTCTTTATCCTTTATTTTTTTTACTTTTATATTTCTTTTCCCGCCTGTGCAATCAAAGATTGCTACGTTCATTTCACTTTCGTTTCATTCACAACGGCGGCATCGTAGTGTTTCGCCCTGTTCGTATTGCTAATCGCAATCCGATACCGGCTCACACCGGCTTACGCATTACTTTTTCTTTGAAACTGGTCCTGTTTTCTTACCGCGTTGAGTTCTTGCGTTTGTTTTTGTTCTTTGACCGCGGCATGGAAGTTTACGTTTATGACGCATACCTCTGAATGAACCGATTTCTTGTAAACGTTTGATATTCATTGTAATTTCACGTCTCAAATCACCTTCAATGTGATAATTAGACAATTCATTACGTAATAATTTAATATCTTCATCTGTTAAATCATCTGTCCTTAAATCAGGTGAAATACCTGTAGCTGCCAAGATTTTCTTAGCTCTTGTTGGTCCTATACCGAAGATGTAAGTTAATGCAACTTCCATTCTTTTGTTACGAGGTAAATCTACCCCTACTAGTCTTGCCATTTAATTTTCTCCTTTTCTGTTGTTAGATTTTTTTATTTATGAGGCTTAAATACTTCCTCACCAACTACTGTTTTGCTCGTAGTTTCAGCATAAATTGTCCATCTGTATTAAATTATTGCTTTACACTACGCACCGCTCATTTTGTTTTATTTCATAAAACTGTCATTCGCTTGCTTCGTGACTCTTCGTGCTGGGTTCGTGCTACGCACTCACACGGCGCACTACGCAAAATTTAACCTTGTCTTTGTTTGTGCTTAGGATTTTCGCAAATTACTGCAATTCTACCTTTTCTTTTAATGCATTTGCATTTGTCGCACATTTTTTTTACTGATGATCTTACTTTCATTTTCTTTTCCTTTATAAATAGTTTGTACGTGAGATTTTACTTTAATCTGAAGGTAATACGACCTCTTGACAAATCGTACGGAGTCATTTCGACCTTAACTCTGTCGCCCGGCAAGATTCTGATGAAATTCTTTCTAATCTTACCCGAGATGTGTGCCAAGATTTCGTGGTCATTTTCTAACTTCACACGAAACATCGCGTTCGGCATTGATTCTATAATTGTACCTTCTAATTCTATTACGTCTTTTGCCATTTTTTCCTCATTTTCGGCTTTGTAAATACACCCATAGCATGGGCTTATTTTAATAATACTTGCAAAATATTTGATTGCAAGCTAATATCACAAGGTTTTTAAGGGAACTTAACATGAAAAATTTTGTTTGTTTTTATAAAGATACAACACAACCTGAAATTACAACTTTTGCCCAAAAATCAAATCAAATCTTAATTATTAACATGTTGTAAATTTTTATTAAGCATTTCTTATATGTATATTTTTAATTAAACAATTCTAAAATTTTTTATAGATTTTTGAGAAATTTTTCATTATTGCCACGAAAATTTCATCATGCTAACATGTATTTATGGAAGAAGTCACAATTAAACGAATGACTCCTGACGATATCGACGGAGTTATAAAAATCGAAGAGTCCGCATACGGAGACCACCACTGGTCAAGAGCATCTTTTCTTAACGAAATCAGCAATGATTTGGCAAAATATTACACCCTCCACACATGTGACGGAACACTTGCAGCTTATGCAGGATGCTGGCATATTTTGGAAGAGGCACATATTACGACAATTGCAGTTGCGCCTGAATTTAGGAGAAAAAACTTCGGACAAGCTTTATTAAAACGAATAATTGATGACTGTTACTTAGAAAAAATCAAATATATAACACTGGAAGTCAGAGTTAGCAACACACCTGCAATAAATTTGTACACAAAATACGGATTTTCATCTTTCGGAACAAGAAAAGGCTACTACCAAGACAACAACGAAGATGCGCTTATTATGTGGACAAAGAACATATTTTTTGACGAATTTAAAAATCAATATGAGCAAACTGTTAAAAATTTGGAAGGAAAAATAAATATTAAATGAGCGAAGAAGTCTTAATACCCAAAATGACACGTATAGACAAAACAAAAAGAAGGAAAATCAAAATTCCTATGCTTAATGTTGTCATAATTCTTTTTTGCACATTATTGCTCATCGCATCAACATTTGTAAACATCGAAATCCGACACTATATCGTGCCATTTGGACTATTTTCAGACAAGGATTTAACACCTGACGATTTCATTTACACATTTAGCTTAATTCCGCAAATTCCGACATTGATGTTTATTTGCTCAACTTTAGGCAAAAGAATGGCATTAACAAGTACAATTATATATATATTAATCGGACTGTTTGTCTTTCCGGTATTCGCGCTTGGCGGAGGATTTCGATATATAGCGCAATACGGATTTGGATATATAATTGCATACATTCCTGCAGTTTTGATAGCAGGCAGATTTTTAGAAAACAAATATTCCTTTGGAAATATGATAAAAGCAGCCCTAACAGGGGTACTAACCATTCATATTATAGGAATTTTCTATATGATATTTATTGTACTAATTAAACATTCAGGCGCATCATTCATTTCTGGTTGGATTAATGCACAAAGCGGACTAAAAATCGTCTACGACCTTATCGCAAGTTTTGTATTGATTTTGATTGGCAAATATATCCACAGTGGCTTGAAGTACATTATGGAATAGGCGAAATATAACATTTTACTTGGCAAATCTGCAAAAATATGATATAATGGTATCATTCGCATTAAAAAAAATACGCGAGCATCCTAAAAAGTATTTTACCCCTAAAAATACTTAAATAACGTAAACCCTAATCGACAAACAAAAGGTATTATTATATACCTTTAATTGTTCATGCAAAAGCTAAGAAAGGAGAGTAGAGTGTTTAATACGAGCTAATTACAAAATATACTGTAAATATTAGAACTACTGAAATATTAAAAATAGCGAACCACAATCCTAAATAAAAAATAAAGAGATAAATGCTTTTAGGAATAATTGTTAATCTAAACTTTGGCAATCTCTTTGGATTTCTTTTCCTTACAAAATTTTCGACTACATAAGCAAAAATCACCAAAACTGAAACATCTAAAGTTTCAGCATATATTGGCACGACATCGAAATCCCTTACATTTACAAAAAGCATTGAAAAGAAACAAAGTATCTGAACCAATCCCACAAAAGAAAGGATATTTAGAGATATAAACTTAGTTCGCTTCATGATACAAAAAATAGCCTAAAGGAGTAAAAAATGCAACACAGAAATATTACAAAAACTGTTACAGAAAAAGCAAAATAAAACAATCCACAATGTATCAAATTTAACCATTTTGGAAAATTTTGAATATATAAAAATTTAAAGTTCATTTTTCTTTTCAATACATATTCAAAAACAGCCATAACAATACTAAAAACCAACATCGTCAAGAAAATACAAAACGATAAAAAGGCAACCACAAAGTCTAAAGAATCACCTATAGACGAATAAATAGTTAAACTTGCAGATACATTATCCATGGAATAATAAACAATCAGAAAAAATAATTGAACATAAAAATATAATGCAAACACATTTAAAAAGAAAAAGTTTCTAAAGGCATCTATATTTTTAAATATATTTTTTAATGTCATATCACTAGTATACAACATAAACACAAGGAGAATCAATATGAAAAATTCAAACAAAATAAATACGCAAGACAAAATTAATATCATTCAAAAAAACTACAATAACGAAATAGTACGCAAAACAATGTTCTACCAAAACAAATACAAATTCGAACTAAATCCTAGACTAGGACACGAGTTATGGAATGTAGAAGGAGATGCTTTTAAACATGCTTTTATGAGTGCAGATTTAGCCTTAAAAATGGGACAACTTCCAAGCTTGATTATCGGAATAGACCATGAAAATAAAACACCCAACAACCCACAAGGAGAATGGAATATGGATTCTTGGAATAACCAAAAGGGAAGAGAAATTGCAAAGGAAATACAAAAAGAATATGGAGCTAAATTTTCTTACTACACACAAAAACAACAAGATGACATTATTGCAGAAAAAGTAATGCAAAAAATGAGAAATGGAGAATTAATTACCAAGCCAACAGATAAAAGACAATTTTATGGAATACCTGAAAACGTTACAAATTTATACAAAAAATTTAAAGAGCATCCTACAGGTTTTGCAACACAAATTCAACCAGAACATATTTTTTCTCCTGAAGAAATTGGAGAAATGAACCAAAGTGAATTCAACAAAAATGAACCTAAAATCATGGAACAAATACAAGCAGGAAAAATAAAAGAAAGAAATAATGATTATAACTTAAAAGATTTTATTGATAAAAATTCAAACAAATTTATATTCACGCGAGAAGAGTTAAACAAAATGTCAACAGCAGAATTTTCAAAACACGAGAAAGAAATTTCCAAACAACTGAATACAATAGGAATACCATATAATCATGAAATTCCAAACAATATAAAAACATATTCTTCCCATAAAGAATATAACAATTTAAAAGATGAGATATTTCTAGTAACTTTTA
>DHMN01000054.1:0-915 GCA_002405805.1 Cyanobacteria bacterium UBA4641
AAATAGGATATTTTTAAAATACCTTACTCATATTTTATTGAATATTAGATAGTTGGGCAAATTTTTAAAATATAGTAATACATTGTTTTAAATATTCATGTTGTATTTAGTTTGAAAATAGATTATAATAATTTTATAAGACACATTATAGAGGATATTTTTGGATGAAATTGAAAAAGTTTTTTTCTGCATTTACATTAACAGAATTGTTGATAGCATTAGCTATATTGGGTGCTTTAGCTGCAATGACAATTCCTTCGCTAATGGAAGGTTTGCAGAAAAAACAACTAATTGTTTTATTAAAAAATACAGTTGGACAAATTGAACAATTAGCTCATAATCAAATGATTGCCAAAAATTCAAAAGATTTAACTCTTACTGATTTTGTAAATCCTGATAAATTGTTAGTGGAAAAGAATTTTCCAATTACAAAATCTTGTAAAAAAACAGAAGATTGTTGGTCTGAATCTTATAGAGTTATAGATGGGTTAAAACCGTTTTCTAGAGTTTTAGAAGATAACCCGAAAAGTGTAATTCTTAAAAACGGAGCTATAATATCTTATTATTATTATGAAACAAGTTCTTTTCCTGTATTACCTGATGGGGACAAAGTTATTGGTATATTCCACGTTGATGTAAATGGAACAGAAAAACCTAATATGTTAGGACGAGATGTATTTTGGTTCCATATCTCTAAATATGGAAAAATTATGGATAACCAACAAGCGTGGGGTGTTAATGAACCTGAATCAAAATTAACTGCAGGTTGTAAAAATGGAACATTTGTAACTGCTTGTTATTCTATTGTTACTCAGAATAATTGGGACATGCCATTTTAGGTTTAGACAAGTTTTTTGTTCGTAATGTGTAGGTGAAAAATATTGTCACAAAATATGTCACCCTGAACTAGTTTCA
>DHMN01000054.1:974-8694 GCA_002405805.1 Cyanobacteria bacterium UBA4641
GAACTAGTTTCAGGGTCTCTAATATTACAAGTTTTGCATAAGACTAATATGCGAAATTAGAGATTCCGAAACTAGTTCGGAATGACATAGACCAAATTTTTAAGTCTGACCTCCTGCCATCCAGCCTTCTTACCCTCTGGTTTACAAAAACACAACTTTATTTCTGCCTGAATTTTTTGCATCATACAATGCATTATCTGTTTTTTGCAAAAATTCTTCTTTGTTTCCGACAGATTGGTCAAGTTGGCAAGCTCCAATACTTACCGTAATATTTATCGGTTGATTTTGGTAATTCAAATCAAGGGTTTCAATAGTTTTGCGAAATCTCTCCAATGGGATTTCTGATTGTTTAATATCTGTTTCGGTTAAAATTACTACAAATTCTTCTCCACCAAATCTGAATACTGTATCAGTTTTTCTAAAAGTTTGTAATGCGGCATTTGCAACTTCTTTTAAAATATAATCTCCACAAGGATGTCCATAGGTGTCATTAACGGCTTTAAAATGGTCTATATCAAACATTACAAGTGTAAGCTTGTTATTATAGCGCAAGGCTCTTAAAAATTCTTTTTCTAACGTGTTATCAAAACATCTTCTGTTTGACAATCCAGTAAGCTCGTCTGTGATAGACAAATATTTTGTTCTGGTATAAATGTAGTTAATTTGTTTTATAACTTCCATTTTATTTTCTTCAGGAACATCAAAATCACGGATGATATGTTCGATATTTTGTTGAATTTCATCAAGCAAAGTATCAGGGATATCAAAATCTGTATATTCTAAATTCTCAACCATAAAGCTCCTTTTATAAGTTACTTTAGCATAAATATGCTGACTTAGAACTCTCTTTCTATCACAAAAATATATTCGTCAATTTTTGTTGAAAACTTTAATTGTTAAGCTAAAAATTTACAAAACTAAACGTCTAAAAGCTTTTATTTTTAGAAAAACATTAAGTAATGTAAAAGTTAGGCTTAAAACATGTTACTTTTCCAAAAATTTTGGGAATATATAACATGTACACAGACCATTTTCTTTTTCTTTATTTTCTCCTACACACAAAACCTTTTACCGAAAAAGCCGTCCGAACACGGCTATTTTTATTGGCAAAATTTAGGCTCTGCCATACATATCTTCATAGCGGATGATATCGTCTTCTGACAAAATATCACCTTTTTGAACTTCAATAATTTCCAAATCTTCTTCAAAAGGATTTTGCAAAGAGTGAATGGCTTTAATCGGAATATCAACGCTGTGACCAGGAGATAATATGTGGTCTTTACCTTCTAAAACAACTTTTGCCATGCCTGACAACACAACCCAGTGTTCACTTCTGTGATTGTGTGATTGAACAGAAAGTTTTTGTCCGACATTAACGTGTATAATCTTTGTTTGGAAACCTTTACCTTCTGCAATAACAGTGTAAAATCCCCAAGGTCTGTAAACTGTTTTATGAACCTTTTGAGTTCCGTCGTGTTGTTGTTTTAGGGTTTCGTAAATTTGTTTAACTTCTTGAGTTTTGTCTTTTTTACAAGCCAAAATAGCATCTTCTGTTTCAATTACAACAGTGTCTTCTAAACCTATTGTTGCAACAAGTTTTGATGATGAATAGACAAAAGAATTTTTTGAACCTTTATCTAAAACATGACCGATAAATACATTGTTATTTTCATCTTTTGGACTAACTTCGTAAATAGATTTCCAAGAGCCCAAGTCTTTCCAATCAGATTGAAGTTCAACCATTGCAATATTGTCACTTTTTTCCATTAAAGCGTAATCTATTGATATATTTGGCATTTTGTCAAATTCAGTGAATGAAATTTTGTTATCTGAGCATTTTATATTTTGTAAAATACTTACAATATCAGGACAATGTAATTCTAATTCTTTCATTATTGTAGAAACTTTGAACATAAAAATTCCGCTGTTCCAATAATAATTTTCATCTTTCAAGTATGTCAAAACTGTTTCTTTGTCAGGTTTTTCAGTGAATTTTGTAACTTTGTTATTTACAGAATGAATATAACCAAATCCAGTTTCAGGATAAGTCGGTTTAATACCAAAAGTTACGATTTTGCCTTCATCAACGTATTTTTGAGCACTTAGAACAGTTTGTTTAAATTTTTCATTTTCTTTAATCAATAAATCTGACGGTACAACCAAAATAGTTTCGTCTTTGTCAGAAGTTTCTAAAATATATTTAACGCAAATTGCAATAGCAGGTGCAGTGTTTTTTGATATAGGTTCAGCCAATATCACAGGAGATTCGCACAAATCGCCAAGTTGCATTTTTACGTTTGATTGATGTTTAGAGTTTGTAACGCTAATTATTTCTGATGCAGGAATAAATTTGTTAAGCATTTCAAAAGTTGATTGTAACAAACTTTTTTCTGCACACAAGTTTAATAACTGTTTTGGGTATAGCTCTCTTGATAATGGCCATAATCTACTGCCCGAACCGCCTGCTAATATTACTCCAAACATTGTTGCTCCTTCTTTAATCCTTCTCCCTTAACTTTGATTATACTATAAAAACCTAAGACTTAACAATTATTCATACATTGTTAAAAAAACGCAATAATATTGTTCTTTTAGTTTTAATGTTTATAGTGAAGTAAAAAGAAGGTAGGTATAATGATTAATCCTGTAAATACATTCCCTGTGTCTTATAACACAGCTATTCCTAATAATATCCCTCAAATGCAACCTCAACCTATTCAACAACCACCTGTCCAAAATCCAAATATGAGTGGTCTTGATGCTTTGGCTGCATACAATCAACAGACTCCAAAAATTTCTGCTCCAAAACACATTGAACCTGCGTTGCCTACGGTTTTGCAACCTGAAGCAATAAAAGCAATTAAAGGTGAGCGAATTTATTCTTCAACAGGTATATTGGATTCAATCGTATCTAAAGGTGAAGATACTACAACTGTTTATAAAATGGATGTAGCAGCACCAAATGATGCTATCAGAAAAATTGAATATTATGACAATTCAACAGGCAAGTTGAAATTTATTCAAGAAAATTTCAACATAATTGAAAAAGGTAAAATGCCACAAATTAAAGAAACTGCAATTAGAGAACTTGACCAAGATACCGGCAAAATGAAAAAAGAAACTATATATTGTGACGGAAAACTTGATGGTGTAAAAGAATTTGAATATTCACCTGATGGCGGTTTTGAAAAGATTTATGGTGTATATCCTGACGGAAAATCAGATGTTACAGAAATTTGTTACAAAACAAATAGTAGCAGATTAACAGCGTTTGATAAAAATGGTAATGTTGATTATATAGATGTAAAAGACAATAATAAGGGAACTGTACAATCTACTCAATACAAAAACGGAGTTCCTGTAAAACTTTCTGAAACTAAGAAGTCAGTTATACCAAACTCTATAAATAAAAATCCTATGGCAGACCCAGATTTAGTTCCTACAAATCCGATAAACCTAGGTTATGACCCAAAAGATGTTCAAGGTAATAAATCTTACTATTCAAACGGTGCATTAGAAAGTATCACTACGATGACAGATAATGGTGAAGTTATGCACAAATTCAATCCTGATGGAACATTATCAGGTATTATGAATCAATCAGGCAAAGATGAAAAAACAATAATTTTTAATAGAACACCGGAAGGTCAAAAATATTATTCAGTAGAAGAAAAACTTGGTGATGATGTTTATAAAACAACAATATTTAACCAAGATGGCTCAAAAGAAGTTTGTGTAATGGATAATAAAAACAAATCAGAAAAGAACGCCGTATATTCAAAAGACGGAAATCTTGAAAAATATTTTGAATACTCAAAAGGTGACAAAATGATGATGGAATTCGACAAACAAGGTAATGTTATAAATATTCTTAACTAACATTATTATTATTGGCTTTATTAAGCCACAAATATTTAAAAGATGCGCATTTATTACGCATCTTTTTTATTGTTAATATTGTTTAGTAATTTTTAGGATATTTTGATATTTTAACCAACCTGTTGTAACGTGCTGAACATTGTCAATTCTGATTACACTTGCATTTGGTGTTACACCTGCACGAACCCAGTTTGCAGAGTTTGGAAGTCCGCCTGCTTGCACACCTGTTTTTACTTGAACTTGGCTTAAAAATCTGCAACCTATATTTAAAGATTTGAATAAAACTTTTTTCAAAGTATCACTATCTGTGCAGAAATAAATTGATGCTAAACCTTCCATAATTGTACCTAAACTGCAAGGCATAATATTATCTTGGAAAGCTCCAAAATAGCTGTTATTTGGGTTTGTTATTTGTTTACTCAAAGTCGGAACTGCCATTTGTTCTGCGTAAGCTTTGAAAGTTGCTTTTTCTTCAGGGGTTACAAGGTTATCTTTAAATAATTTTTCTATAGCCAAAACAGACCAATGGTCAAAAGGTATATCAAGTTCCATCGGTTTTCTTGTTTTTGCCAAATACATAAGAGCTTTTTTCGCTCCGTTTAGCCATTTTTCTTGTGGGTCAGCCTCATACAGATACATAAGTCCTGCAGCGGCTTCTCCTGGGTAGAAAATAGCTTCTGCTTCTTTATTTATTTCATGTTTTTTAAGGTCGTAATAAGCATAAATATTACCGTCTTCATTTTGAAGTGATAATAAAAAGTCTCCAAGACCTTGTAAAATTTCGAGTTTAATATGTCCTTCTGCTGCCAAATTTGAAAGTGCACACAATGCAACACCTGCTGCACCTGATTTAGCGATAGGAATTCTTATTTGTTCTTCTTCCGGTATAGAGATTACACAATAATTGTTTTCAGGTGTTTTTTTGATATATCTTTTTACAAAATATTTTGATGATTTAATTCGGTCTTCTTTGTATTTATTAACAAGTCCGTATTTTTCATACATATACATTGAATACAAAACACCGGCATGACGAAGTGAATTGTAAATAGTGTTGTCATACCCAAGTTCAGGGTCAACATTTTTGCGGTATTCAAATCTTCCGTCTTCCAACATATTTCTGTCAATATACCCCATAGACATACCTATTTCGTGGAAATAAGGCAAATCTTTTGTATCTTCGTGGGTATTTTTCTTGGCATCTTTATAGAGAATAGATACAAATACTGCAACTATTGTCAAGAAAACTACAGGAATATATGTTGTTGGTGATGATATATCAAACATAGCTTAATTATACCAAAGTATATTAAAATAATAATAAAGCATTTGTATGATTTTTATTGAATTTTGTCAGAGGGTGAATTATGCTGATTTTTTCGCATCTTCTCTATATTGAGCAGTCCCAGGGAAAGCATCAGAACCTGTTCTCCATTTTGTAATCATATATTGCATTTTTGGAATAAGTGTTGATAAGAATAATGCTGATGTTACAAAGCCTGCACCCCAGTTGATTGCGTTCATCTTCAAGTTGTGATTTGAAGCCTTTCTCAATAATTGTTCTGTTATTTCACCGCCGTTTGATTTCTTAGCTTTTTCAATAATTGATTTAACATAGTCAACAAGTTCTTTTTTGTGAGCATCAAGGTCATTTTGTGCAACAAACTTATATTTTTCCATAAATGTATTGCCAAATCTGTTTTTAAAGAACTCTTGTAAAAATTCAGGGTTATTGATATGACCACCTGACAAGATGTCTTTTACCTGACCTTCTGTTAAGATAGACAAATCTTTAATTTGAGGTTGTAACTTAGACATTTTTTCAGCAATTTGTTCAAATTCTTTAAGTTTGTTTTCAGGTACGATATTTTTAAGTTCTGCCTTAAATTCGTCAAGAGAAATAATTTTAATCTTGTCACCTGCAAATTTATCTTGAACAGATTTAGGAATTTTGACATCTTTGTTCCCAAACATATCTTTTTCAAATTCTTCAACCTTGATAGATTTTTGTTTTTTGTCTTCAATATAATTTTGCATGTATTTAGTTGCAAATTCACTTGATACAGGGTCAAGTCTTGAACCGTTGCCGTTTTGTTCAAGTTTGTTCAACCAGTTGTTCATATTGTTCATATTGAACATATAGAAGTAAATTGAACTCAAATCTCTGAATAGGATTTCAACTCTTTCGTCGTTATTTCTTGCAGAATAAGCTCTGCCTGATGCTGTACCTGCATCTACTGCTAACAATTTATAGTTTCTGTCACTTTCAAATTTGTTAGCGATAGAAAGCAAATTCAAACCGAATGATACATCTTTTTTGTCGTCCTTGTCTTTGTTTGATTTTGGAACAAACGTATCCATTGTAGGACGTGGATTTAGTGTATTTATTTGTGGAGTATTATCTTGTTGAGGTTTATTTTTGTGATAAGAACGAGTGATTGCTTGGTTGATTTTTGGCAATACAAAACCAATGAATGCGTTAGCAATTAATACACTTGAAATAACTTTGACAAATTTGAATTTTGCCATAGTTTTTTCTAATATTTTTGCCCCTTCTTTTGTTCTTTCACTATGTAAATAATTTGCTAACGGATTGTGTGAACCGTCTTTTGCAATATCAACATTAATATTAGGTAATTTAAGAATTTTTTGACCAAGTTTTTCAAATAATGCGTTTAATGCAGTAACACCGCCGAGCCAAAAAACAGCACCTGAAAATTCTTCTGTAATCCTTTCTCTGGCTTCATCAAAACCGCCTCTTTTGTAGGCTTGATAGGTTCTTCCACCTTCTACAAAAGCCTCTAACGCAATGACAGGCAAAAAGCCATCACTTGCCATTTGTTTTACTATATTTCTTGATATTACATTATTTGTATTTGCTATGGGGATTCTTATAGACATAATTACACTTTCAATTTCGATATTTATTTAATGTATATGAATGTTTATTTTTGCTCCATGATTTCTATATTTTAATATTTTGTTACAAAGTTTTATATCTTTTCTGAATAATATGTTACAAAAAGTTAAAGTGTTATAATATTAATAGCAATAAAATTTTTGTTCTTGTTTTGACATGATAGAAGTTGTGGGAAATAAAAATTATGATAAATAAAGTTATTGCAAGTAGTGTAAATAGTAATTATCAAAATCAATACCAAACTAAAGCCAAAACATATAACCAAAGTTTTGGGCATGGTGACGGTGGTTCAAACACTTTGACAAAAAAACAAAAAGCAACTATTTTAGCATCATCTGCTGCAGGCATGGTTCCTGTTTTGGCAGTGCTTGCAAAGTTAAAAGGTTTCTCTCTGAATCCTGCAAAGATATTTAAAACATCACCAAAAAATTGGGCAATATTTAAGTATTCACCAAAAGATAAATCAATCCAATTTGAAGAAAAAGAAATTATAGCAACTGCTACAGGTTCTGTTATAGGTGGTTTTGTCGGTGGTTATTTTGTTGATGACAAATCAAATCGCAGAGCTAAAAAACGTGAAGTGCTTAACCAAATTTTAGGTAATGTTCTTGTTCCTGTTGGTTGTGTTGGACTAGGTTCACGTGTTTATGAAAAATATGCAAACAGATTGTCTAATTTGATGCCACAATTTGGCAGTTCAAAAACTATAGCAAAATTTGCAAATAAAGTTTTGAGAAATATTCCAAATGCCGTAGGTACAATCGCATTTTTGAGTACAGGTATTTATTTAGGTAATAAAGTTTCTAATTTGATTAACGAAAAACTTTATCATAAAAAAGTTGAAAGAAATATAAAAACAAGTGACTTTGCACCTCACGTAGATGATTTGTGTATGGCAACATCTATGATGAATAAAGAATC
>DHMN01000015.1:0-2321 GCA_002405805.1 Cyanobacteria bacterium UBA4641
TGACCTCTTGCCATCCTGCCTTCTCGCCTTCTAAATTAAAACTTCTTCAATTTTGCATAAGAGGCATCCATCGCCTTTTTGCCAAGTTTACCAAAATCAATCGTATACATCACGCTGTCACCGATATTCATAACATCTGTGATATGTCCGATTCCCATTTGCTCGTGGAAAACTCTTTGACCAACTTCATAAACATCGTCGATGAACTTTGTTTGGCTCATTTCACGCTCACGTCTTTCTTCGGCTTGTTTGCGTTCTGCCTCTTGACGTTGACGGCGCTCTTCTGCCATACGCTTAATCGCATTATCTTTAAAAAATGCAGCAATCTTTTCTTCTTCGCGTTTTTTATTTACCGCAGATTTTACCAAAATCGTACGCTGTGGTGTTCTATTTGATTGCGGACGAGAGTAGCTGTTTTGCTTTGGTTGATAGGTTCTGTTGCCGTTGTTGCTTGAATAAGAGCTGTTTGAAGACGGTTTATTTGATGATGCAAGTCCTCTTCTTTGCGGAGCAACAAAATTTGCACCAAATCCTGTTGAAGGTCTTACATAACCGTCAGAGTCTGATTTTGTATAAGACTCTTTTGCTCTTGATACGGCACTTCTAAATGTTGAAGAACTGCTCAATCTGCCTTCTGATTCCATAGATTCAATCAAGTTATGCGGAATTTCTTCAATGAATCTGGAAGGATTATAGTATCTGTATTCACCCCAAGTTTGACGACGTTTAGCAGATACAAGATACAATTTTTCCTCTGCACGAGTGATACCAACATACATCAAACGACGTTCTTCTTCCACTTCTGATGGAACTTGCAATGTTCTTTGGCTTGGGAAAATTCCTTCGTCCATGCCTGCAATAAATACCACAGGAAACTCCAAACCTTTTGCTGCGTGAAGTGTCATCATTGTGATGTTATTAGATTCATCTTCCATAGAATCCAAGTCAGACACAAGTGCAACCTGTTGCAAAAATTCGCCCAAAAGATTGTCTTCTTCCTCCGGCACAAACTCTTCTGCTACATTTACAAGTTCTTGCAAGTTATTTATATCATCCTGAAAATCAGGGTCAGTTGCGGCTTTTGATTGAAGTTCTGCCAAATATCCTGATTTTTCGATAACAAGAGTTACAAAATCTTTTAATGTATATGAGCCTTGAGCTTGTTGAAATTTATAAATCAAATTTGCAAAATCCTTCAATTTTGCTTGAGTTTTTGCAGAAATTTCAGACTCTTCACAGATTTTTATTGCCTCAAACAAGCTGATATCTCTTTCATTTGCAAAATCAGTAAGATTTTTCATTGTTGTGTCACCGATTCCGCGTTTTGGAATATTGATTACACGGCGCAAACTTTGAGAATCATCCGTATTATTAATCAATTTCAAATAGCAAATAATTGTTTTAACTTCCGCACGGTCATAGAACTTTGTACCGCCATAAATTCTATAAGGCACACCTGCTGCCATACAAGCTTCTTCTAACGCACGGGATTGGTTGTTTGTCCTATATAGAATCGCAAACTGGTTAAAGTTGCCGTGAGCTGTGCGCTTAATGTTGCTTACGATGTAATTTGCCTCATCAGCCTCATCATCTGCTATATAATAGCTTAGCTTTTCACCTTTACCTTTATTTGAGTATAAAACTTTTTCCACACGTTCATCGTTGTTTTCAATAACAGCATTTGCTGCATTAAGAATATGAGCGGTTGAACGGTAGTTTTGCTCAAGTTTAATAAGTTTAGTGTTCGGATAATCTTTTTGGAAATTCATAATGATGGTGAAATCCGCACCACGCCAAGAATAAATTGACTGGTCGACATCACCTACAACGCACAATGAACGCTCAGGTGGGATGTCCTTTGAAAGATTTGTGTAAAGCATATTTACAAGATTGTATTGCGCAAGGTTTGTATCTTGGTACTCATCTACCATAATATGTTGGAAACGGTCGTAATACTGCTTTCTAACCTCTTCATTTTGTTCAAGTAATTTTACGGTCAACATCAACATATCATCAAAGTCGATTGCGTTATTGTTGTTTAATGCTTTTTCATATTCTTCATAAATTGATGCAATTTTTTGTGATTTAAAATCTCTTGCATAAGTTGCAAATGTTGTAGCATCTTGCATTTTGTTTTTCGCGTTAGAAATAACTGATTTTACAAGCTTTGTTTGATAAACTTTATCATCAAGGTTAAGTTTTTTAATTGCTCTTGTGATGATTTGATTTGTATCAGAATCATCATAGATAGTGAAGTTTTTATCAAGATGTTTACCGGTTGAAGTGTTGTATTTGTCGATATTTTCTCTCAAAATTCTTCC
>DHMN01000015.1:2437-2559 GCA_002405805.1 Cyanobacteria bacterium UBA4641
TTAGCGGCTTTGTTGGTAAATGTTACAGCCAAAATGTTGCGCGGACGTATTCCGTTTCTTATCATATATGCAATACGTGTTGTCAAAACTTTTGTTTTACCTGAACCTGCTCCGGCTAGTAT
>DHMN01000032.1:0-8656 GCA_002405805.1 Cyanobacteria bacterium UBA4641
TCCACACTACATTTTTATAAAATAATGTCATTCTGAAAGGATTAAAAATCTTGCCAACTTGTTTGGTTTAGATTTTATCCTATTCAGAATCTCTAACTGTACACATTTACCTTAGTATAATTTGTTAAAATAGAGACCCTGAAACTAGTTCAGGGTCTCTAAATATTGTATGTCGGCATTACTATGCCGACAAGTTTATTTCGTTTTACTTTCCAAACACTTTTTCTTGAATTTCCAAAGCCGTCTTTGTTGTTGCAAGTCCGGCTTGAGAACTTTCTTTTAATGTCGGCGACATCAATGCTCCGGTTTGCTCCATTGCATCAATAACTTCATCTAACGGTATTTTTGACTCAACACCTGCCAAAGCAAGCTCTACAGCAGTAATTGAATGAATTGCTAAAAACGGATTACGTTTCACACAAGGAACTTCAACCAATCCTGCAACAGGGTCACAAGTAAGTCCTAACAAGTTTTTCATGGCTAAAGCTGCGGCATTTAATATTTGCGGCACACTTCCACCTCTAATTTGACAAATTGCAGCAGCACTCATCGCAGAAGCTACACCACATTCTGCCTGACAACCTGCAACAGCACCAGCTAAAGCTACTTTTGCTGAAATTATTCGACCGATTTCACCTGCTGTTATAAGTGCATTAAGCTGTTCTCTTTCAGAATAGTTATAATCCTCGCTTACTGCAACAAGAGTCGATGGCAAAATTCCGCAAGAACCTGCTGTTGGACAAGCTACAATTTTACCCATTCGTATGTTTTCTTCACTGGTTGCAAGTGCGTATTCTAAGATTTTTTCAAAAGTTTGCCCAAACATAGAACCTTCATTTTTGAACTTTACTTGCAATCTGTGGCAATCTTGTCCACACATCTCGCTCATAGAAAGTTCTTTGCTCTTCATTCCTGTTTGGATAGCCTCTTTCATCGCATATAGACTTCTGTTAGAAAAAGCCCTGACCTGTTCTACCGAAATATCAGCCTCTTGCGCCATATTTTCTTGTGCAATTTCATAAATCTGTTTGTTTTTAGAAATACATTCGTTGTGTAATTGTTCAAATGTGTTTATGTCCATAATTAATTTTCCAATTTTTCTATATAACTTACAAAGTAAACTTCCGGAATCTCTTCAATAACTTCAACAATATCAGAGGTCAAATGTCCATCAACACTGATTATCATTGATGCCTCTTTACCTTTTGCGTTTCTGTCACAATTCAAAGATGCAATGTTTATGTTGTAATATTGAAGAACAGACGAAACTTGAGAAATCATCCCCGGCATGTCCTTATATACGATTAAAACCGTATTATATTTACCTGTTAATTTCACTTTGAAATCATTTATTTGCCTAATCGCAATTTCACCTGCTCCGACAGAATCTCCTGCAATAAACATTTTGTTCTCACCTTCAAACACCATATCAACAGCATTTGGGTGGCGTTTAAAATTATCTGCGTATTCAAATGTGTACTCAATTTGTTTAGCTAAATCAGAGTCAAAAATGTCCTTAATTCTTCTATCTTCAACACTTAACCCAAGCACTCCTGCAAGCAAACCTTTTTCGGTACCGTGGCCTTTGCCTGTATGTGCATAAGAATTGTAAAGTTTAAAAGAGACCTTACGCGGAGAATTTTTATAAATATTTCGCGCCAACAGTCCGAGTCTGACAGCGCCTGCTGTATGAGAACTTGATGGACCAATCATAACCGGTGAAATTATATCAAATAGTGTGGATTTCTTCATTTAGTATCCTTTATTTAAGTTATCTTCTATATTTTTCTTTAAAACTTTTGTGTTTTCAATATCTTGAATTTTATCTTCAACCATTTCTTGTTGATTATTCAATTTTGAATTATCATCAAACGGATTTGAGCGTCCATATTTAGAATGGAAACATGTGAAATATAGTGCTGTAATAACAACAATTACCAACAATATTTCAACCATACCAACTGCTTTTTTCATAAAAATTCCCTATTTTAACCTGTTTTTTGAAATAAACATCAAAATTGCCTCATCCTTATCAGATGGAGCTTTTAGCGAATCTCGATTCAATTTGTAATCTTTCATCTGAGAGCGCACAAAACATCTGTTGTATACAGACAATCCGACTGTTAAAACAACTGAAGTAATAACAATTGCACAAAGAACAGTCGAGTATTTTATAATACCTGCCTTGAGCATCGCTCTATTTACATCAACTGCGAAAGCAAAGTTAGCAGTGCATAAAAACACTGCTAAAATTGCCATTGATATTTTGTTTAACAAATTATTCTTCAACATTTTCTTCTGATTTCTTAGTTTTTCTTGAAGTTTTTGCTTTTGAAGAACCTCTGTTTGGTCTTCTTGCGCGTTTTTTAGGTTCTTCTGGTGTTGATTCTACAGGAGTTTCTGCAACAGGTTCAGGCGGTTGAACTTCTTTTTCTTGAACTTCTGCAACTGCTGCCCCCTCTTCTTTTGGAGTTTCAACCTCAGCAGCTTTTTTAGATGCAGCTTTTCTCTTGCGAGATTTACCTTTTATTTTAGGTTCAACTACAGGTTCTTCTGTTTTCACTTCTTCAACTGCAGGAGCGTTTTCAACAACTTTCGGTTCTTCAACTTTTGGTTGTTCTGCCTTAACTTCTTCTATTTGAGTTTCGACAGCAGGTTCAGCTGAGATTTCAGGAGTTACAACCTTTTGTTCTGATTCCTGTTGTTTATTTTTATCAAATTTATTTCTTCTGTTTTTACGTTTGTTATTTTCTTTTTTAACAACTTCCTCAGCTACAACCGCAGAAGGTTCTGTTTCAATAACTACTTTTGGAGCTTGTTCTTGAACAGGTTCTTGCACTTGTTGCTGTTGGTTATTATTTTTATTGAATTTATTATTGTTGTTATTTTTCTTGTAGTTACCTGTCGGCATTTTTAATTTTGCAGCTTTTGCACGGTATTCACCTTCTGCAGTCGGAGTTGCAAAGTTAAATTCAATCATAGAATATCCGCTACCTTGGCAATGTGGACATTTTTTAGTAAATATTTCGGACAAAGATTGACCTTGACGATGTCTTGTCAATTCAACAAGTCCTAAATCAGACAATTGACCGACTTGTGGTTTTGCCTTATCAGGTTCAAGTGCAATTTCTAATTCTTCCATCATAGCCAATTTATCAGCACGAGACATCATATCAATAAAGTCAACGATAACCATACCGCCAATGTTACGTAATCTCAATTGACGAGCAATTTCATGGACAGCCTCAATATTTGTTTTCAAAATTGTTTCATCTTGAGTTGCAGAACTGATAAATTTACCACTGTTTACATCAATTACAGTCAAAGCCTCTGTTTGTTGTATAAACAAATATCCGCCTGATGGCATATTAACTTTTACATTTAGCGCGGCTTTAATTTCTTTGTGAATATCCATAGCAATCAATAGAGGTTCAGTACCCTTATACAAAGTTACTTGAACATTTTTTGAAATATGCCAATTTTGCAAAATCGTTTGAACACGATTCAACGCAAACGGAGTATCTACGATAATTTCTTTTACATCGTCTGTACAAGCCTCTCTGATAACTCTATACAATAAATCTTGGTCTCTATAAATCAAGTTTGGAGGAGTTAAAGACTCAGCTGAAGTGATAATGTTGTTCCATTTTTCCAAAAGGATTTCTAAATCTTCTTGGATATCGGCTTCTGATTGACCTTCAGCCTCAGTTCTGATAATTACACCAACACCGACAGGCTTAATCAAATTAACTATAGCCTTTAATCTTGCACGTTCTTTTGAATTTTCAATCTTTTTACTTACACTTACCCCAGGTTCACTTGGCATCAATACCAAAAATCTCCCTGGTAAACTGATTTCTGTAGTAACTCTAGGACCTTTGTGTCCTGTAGGTTCTTTCACTACTTGAACTACAAGTTTTTGTTTCGGTGAAAGTTTTTCTTTCAATGTACCTTTTCCCATTACATCTTGTGCATGCAAAAAGCCCATTCTATCAGTACCTACATTTACAAATGCAGCATCTATACTTGGCAAAATATTGTCAACTGTTGCCAAATAAACATCACCCAACAGAACTTCACCTCTATGGATAAAGAAATCTGTTACTTTTTTGTTTTCAAGTACGGCTGCAATGTTATCACGTTCAGCGATAACAATTTTTTTCTCAACATTTTGGTTGGAATTGTGATTTCTGTCGCTCATAAATCTTCCTTTTCTATAACTCATGCAAAGACTCGGTTAAGAATTTTACACGCGTGATGTCAAAAATAACGTCAGGTGCTATTACATTCATTAGCACATCTGCCCTGAGTGGCGGAATTTCTGACCCTTGACCGGTCTTTAATACTATGAACAGACTTTCTTCTTCAAATCGATGTGAACCGATTGATTTTTTGATGTCTGTTTTTTGAACTAAACCTTTTTTGTTTTTCTTCTCGACTAAAATTTCGTCAGAAGCCAAAACTCTTTCTGTATTATACACAAAATTGTCAAAGCCGTAAAGTGCTTTGTTAAATATCTTAATTTCATATTCTGCCCAACAAGCCGTATGGTCAATAGATGGAGCGGATTTGTCAATTTTATGAACGTCAAGAATTTGTGATTCTTTTGGCAAAACTTTTGACAATTCATCTTTCACATAATCCGCTGTTACATCTTCCCACAATTCAATATCAACCAATTCGGTTTTACTTTCGCAAAATAATGGAAGAGCAATCCCCATAGATATTTTCATAGTCGGATTAAAACCGTAAGAAAACGCCACTTTAAGATTGGAGCGCGAAATTGATTTAAAGAATGTATTTTGCCAATCTAAATGAGAGAAATATCTCAATGTGCCTGTCTTTGTAAGTTTTATGCGGTAGCGGAAAACTTCTTTTACATTTTTAGGACAAAGTTTAGGGTCAACATGTTCTTGTTTTAAGACAAGTTGAGCCTTATCACTTGCCTTAAACGGCGCATCCATAACCTTTTTTACTCCAAGATTTGGACAAACTCCGCAACCGACACAATGGTGTTGACAAGTCGGAACAATATGCACAGAATTTGCATTAACTTCAAAGGCTTTTTTATATTCAGCTTTGAACCAATCTTTTGAAACTCCGATGTCAACAAAATCCCAAGGTAACGGTTTATCTAAATCATATTGAGTTTGTGCCAATTTTTTCAAATCAATGCCGAGTTCTTCCGCAGTTTCAAACCAAACATTTTTATCAAAATATTCGCCCCAAGCATCCAAGTAGCAACCTTTTTTATAAAGAGCCTCAATATATTTTGACATAGATTCATCCCCACGAGTCAATACAGCTTCTAGGATAGAAACAAATTTTTCGTGATAATTAACCTTTACCCCTTTGATGTGTTTAACTTGTTCCATCAAATAGTGAATGTGTTCGGTGACTTCGTCCAAATCCATCTGTGGACACCATTGGAACGGTGTGAACGGTTTTGGAACAAAAATAGATAATGTGCAAGTCAAATCAAGTGAGTGTTTCAAATTCTTTTCTTTTTTGATTAGACGAGAACGATATCTGATACGTCTGAATAACTCTGCCATTTCTTCCATATCTTCAATCGTTTCTGTTGGAAGTCCGCAAATAAAGTAAAATTTAACTCTTGACCAGCCGTTTTCATAAAGCGTTAAAACAGCATTCATAATTTGTTCTTCCGTGATATTTTTCTTGATAACATCGCGAAGTCTTTGGCTACCAGCCTCAGGTGCAAGGGTCATTGTTGATTTTCTAACACTTTGAACTAAATTTGCAAGCTCTAAGTTAAATCCGTCGATACGTTGACTTGGCAAAGATACGGAGATTTTTCTGTCATTAAAATCAACTGCCAATTCTTTTATAACTTCATTAATATTAGCGTAATCATTTGAAGACAGCGATAATAAAGAATATTCGTCATATCCGGTATTTTTAACGAGTTCCTTTGTAATATCAATAATATCTTTTGCGCTGCGCTCTCTGATAGGCAAAGTTACATGCCCCGGTTGGCAAAAACGACACATTCTGCCGCAACCTCTTCTTATCTCAACAACTGCCCTATCTTGAATTGATGAAGAATAAGGTATCGGATAAGATGTAAGTGCGGTATCAGGAGTCAGTTGGGCAACACGTTTTTTTACGGTTGTACTGTATTTTTTAGACCATCTGCCGGAGTTTTCACCCTCACAAAGTGCTTTTATTCTATCTTCTCTTGGCAACCCTTTTGTTTGCTCTAAAATTCTGCAAACTTCAACAATAGAATCTTCACCGTCACCAACTAAAAATACGTCAATAAAATCACTCATAGGAAGAGGATTGAATGTACAAGGACCTCCGCCAAAGATTATAGGGTCATCATCTGTTCTATCTTCGTTTCGATAAGGTATTCCTGACATTTCAAGCATTTTTAAAATCGTCGGATATGCCATTTCATATTGGAGTGAAAAACCTACACCGTCAAACTCTTTCATTGGGCGTTTAGACTCAACACCATAAAGTGTTTCAGGCTTAAAATCAGCTTCAGGTGCATAAGTTCTGTCACACATAAATTCAGGAACACGATTTATAAATTCATACAAAACCCTGACACCCAAATTTGAAATCCCAATTTCATATTTATCAGGAAATGCCATTAAAAATCTTACTTTTGCATTATCAAAATCTTTGTTATGGGATAAATACTCGCCCCCAACGTATTGGTAAGGCTTGGTACAATTGAATAAACTTTCGTGATACTTATTAAAAAAACACATTTTCTCAATTCTCTTTATGCTAAATCATCAGGAAAATATTTGTCAATTTCAATAATTGTCCCATCTAAGGTATTTTCCTCAAAGGATTTCATAAACTTAAACAAATCCGAATTTGGAACATCGTAACTGTATAGAACGGTTTCACCGTCGATTTCTCTCATTACAGAGACCATATAGTGGCACTTTGATGAATAATTTAACAAATTTTCCTTATTAAACTTTATTTCGTTTGCATCTTTTTTGAGTTTGACATAATTAAAACCGGCATAGAACTTTACACGCTCTTGCACATCAGGAGGTAAACAGTTTTTATTATGGCTTGAAAACAAGTCGATTACTTTTTTATTTATCTCATTTGACACAAAAATCCCTCCTGATACTATTAAACAACATATCTGAAAATAAGTCTAAATTGTTAAGATTCTTTTTTGGTA
Source organism: Cyanobacteria bacterium UBA4641 (assembly GCA_002405805.1). Classification (GTDB taxonomy): domain Bacteria; phylum Cyanobacteriota; class Vampirovibrionia; order Gastranaerophilales; family Gastranaerophilaceae; genus Zag111. Next base: position 7,175 of record DHMN01000032.1, read on the forward strand.
ATTTCTTTCAAATAATCCAAAACTTTCAACGCTGTTTCGCGTCTGACATCTTTTGGAGATAGTCTCAAATACTCAATAGCGTGAGAAACTTTGATATTTTTATCGTACCATCTGCGCATAATATAGTTGTATTGGTCTTCCAAACTCAACTTTTCAAGTTCAACATCTTTTAACAAATCAATAATATAATCCGCACATCTGACTTGAATTTCTTCTGATGATTTTTCAAGTTCGTTGATAGCTCTGCTTACAGCGGCATCTGCATCATACCATCTTTGAAACATATTTTTCATACTCTAGCCCTCTTTTTTCTATTGTTAAGTTTATTAAAGCAGATTTTTAACAAAAAGTAAATTATTTAATCAAAAAATACTTTATAAATATGTAGGTAAAAGGGTTATTTTTTATGGTAGAAATGTTTGATAGTGTAAAATACAATTTGACAAATCCTGCTTTGACTGACGATATCGGTGAGTCATTAGGAACAGGTACAACAATGCCGATGGCACCCTCTACAATGGATGGCAGCGGAATGTATTTTCCGGGGATAACCGGTTCTATGAATGGCATAACCATACAAGGTAACCTAAAAGGTGATAAGGTCGAACTATCTCAAAAAGAAAAAGATGGTAAGACATGGAAAAATATATTTAAAGGTGCTGCAGCAATAGGTGGGGGTGTACTCCTTTGGAAAGGTGGCAAGAAAGTCGCACCAAAAGTTAAAAGCGGATTTTCTAAAGTCGGAACAAGCTTAAAAGGCGGATTTGGTAAAGTTTGGAGCGGTATTACAGGTTTAGGCTCAAAAATCAAATCCATCTTCAAAAAATAAATTCTCGTAGTAAGTAGAAAATAGGAGTGTGTCTCGTGCAGGATTGAAAAATCCTGCTTTTTTATGTTATATTTAACTAAAGGTTTAGAATATTTTTAAGAAAAGGAGTTTAAATATGGCTAAAGAATGTAGTTTCGATATTGTATCTGAATACAACAAGCAAGAACTTGTAAACGCAATTGACCAAGTAAAAAGAGAATTAACTTCAAGATTTGACTTAAAAAATTCAAATTCAGAGGTTGAATTAGAGGCAGATAAAACAATCACAATTACCACAAATGATGAAATGAAATTGAGAAATATCGTTGATATTCTTCAATCAAAATTAGTAAAAAGGAATTTGAGTATAAAAATTCTTGACCCTAAACCTGTAGAAAATGCACTTGGCGGAAATGTTAGACAGGTATTTGAATTAAAGAAAGGTTTAACTCAAGAACTAGCCAAAACAATTGTCTCTGATATCAAGGCTACAAAATTGAAAGTCCAAGCCTCAATCCAAGGCGAACAAGTAAGGGTTACAGGGAAAGACAAGGACGATTTGCAAACTGTAATTCAAACTTTGTGCAAAAACGAAGATAAATACGATTATCCGTTGCAATTTACAAATTATAGGTAAATAATACAAAATGGCTATGTCACCCTGAACTGCGGAT
>DHMN01000032.1:8768-24942 GCA_002405805.1 Cyanobacteria bacterium UBA4641
AGCTGCGTTGAGCCGGTCGAGCCCCCAATAATCCAAGACCGTTTCAGGGTCTCTAATTTTACAAATTATGCATCTAACTAATATGTTCAATTAGAGATTCCGAAACGAGTTCGGAATGACAATGTTTAATCTAATTCCCCTTTTTCATATCAATACGCAAGACTTCGTAAATATTCATTTTCTTAGCCTTACCACGGATTTGAACTTCACTGATTTTAATTACGTCCGCAATATCAGCAATACTTGCATAAGTCGAACTGCTCACAAGCAAATTCGTTTTATAAACCTTGTTATAACTTTCAATTCTTGATGCTAAGTTTACGGTATCCCCGATTACAGTGTATTCCATACGATTTTCGGTACCAATATTACCGATAAAAACTTCACCTGTATTTATACCGACACCGATTTCGATTTTCGGTTTACCTTCGTACAACCATTTTTCTCTTAAATATTCAACTTTTTTAAGCATCTCATAAGCGCATTTGACTGCATTTTGAGGGTGATTTATATCTTGAATAGGTTCACCAAAAATAGCCATAACCGCATCACCGATGAACTTGTTAATTACGCCGTTATACTTGGTGATAATCGGCTCCATTTCTGAAAAATATTCGTTCAAAATCATTGAAACTTCTTCGGCTGACATTTTTTCACTCAAACTTGTAAAACCTCTGATATCAGAAAATAACACGGTTACAATGGCACGCTTTCCGCCCAATTTTAAATCATCGATATTACTTACAACATTTTTCATAATGTCGTTTGACAAATATTTGCCCATTGCTTGCTTGATTTTTTCTTTGTTTCGACTTTCTGAGATAAATTTGAAAGAATACCCAAAAATCAATGTTACAAACTGAACAACTATCGGATTGATAAAACTCATCAAATAACCGTTATACGCGCATATTCCGACTAGTGCAAAGAATATAAAATCCATCAAAGTCACCAATAGCAATGACTTGATAAATCTGCATCGCAAAATCAGAATAAAAGTCACAAGTGATAACAATAACAAATTAAGCAACTGTGGGAAAAATCCTGCGGAATGCATAAAATATCCGTTTTCAAGGTTATCATACATTGTTGCTTGAACATCCACACCGGCGTGACGTTCTTGAATAGGGGTTCTAAATATATCATCCGCAGGGCCTGAAATATTTACACCTATAAACACAACTGCATTTTTAAATACATCAGGCGAAATATCATTTTCTTCTAATTTGCCTGCCTTTAAATGTTTATAGCTATTTAAAATATCTGCAGCGTGAATACTATAATGAGATGAATGGGTGTCAATTAATTTTCCGTTTTGCTGTGCTAATCTATTCGCATAATACCTGATATCAGATTGAACCAGTCCATCAAGATTCAATTTATTAGGGATTTTTAAACCAGTAGCAGGAACATATACATTAAAATCATTCAAAACAAGTTCATTAGTTTTATTGGCTAGTAAATACATTTTAAATGCCAATGACGGATAATATGCATCTCCGATTTTCATAACATTTATACCTGTAAATAATCTGTTACCGATACTATCAGGATTAACTTTTACAAAACCGAAATTTTTGGCAACACTATAATATTCAGGGTCAACCTTAGTAATGTTGTGATATTGAGTATTCCAACCAAGTGCTTCTTCGTTTACGGCTAGAGACTGTTTTTGTTGAAAATTTGCTAAAAACTGCTTATCTTCTTCTCCACTTGTCGTATTGGGAAGAAAAGTTACAACTAAATTGTCCATCTTGCTAATTTGATTCAAAAAGGCTTTATCTGAATCCGCATTAGGATTTATTGAAGGTAAAAATACATCCAAACCGATAACTTTTGGCTTAGCATAAGTTGAAAAATAGTCAAGCAAATCCGTATACATAGTCTTTGTCCATGGCCAATATTCAGGATTTGCATCATCAATAATAATTTCTAATATATTTTCTGACCCAACCTTATTCGCCATAAATGTCGAAATAAAAAAGCTCTTAACATTTGGCTCTAAATATATAAAAGACAGCGCAAAAGCTACTATCGCCAAAAACATATATAATAAAAACGAATTTATATAAAATAATTTGTTCTTAATCTTTTTCATAAAACACTCCCCTATGAATATTAATGTTATGATATAATAAATTCAAAAAAAAGGATAGATTATGAACATAAATTTATTAGACAAATTAAAGGAAAATAAAGTTTTTCCTATCATTAGAAGTAAAGACCCAAAAGATGTTATTGAAAAAGTCAACGCACTGTTAGAAGGCGGACTTGATGTTATGGAAGTTAATGTAGAAACTCCTGAAATCTACAATGCAATTAAAGCTGTATCACAAGATGCGATTATCTGTGCAGGCGGAATTATCACATCCCTTCAAGCAGAAACAGCTATTGATTCAGGAGCTCAAATTCTTTCTTCACCGATTTTTCAAAAGAATTTGTTAAAAATTTCAAAAGACAGACGAGTTCCGATGATTGCAGGCACATCTACAGCAAACGAGGCATACAGCGCTTGGAAATCACGTATTCCTGCAGTTAAAATTTATCCGATTACTGCTATGGGCGGAGTTGAGTATATCGAAAACCTATTAAGACCAATGCCGTTTTTGAACGTTATTCCGCAAGGTGATGTTCATCTTAATGAAGTTGCTTTATATATTAAAGCCGGCGCATTAGCAGTCGGTGTCGGCAGACATTTGACACATGCTAATAACTATAAAGAAATAACCATTCGTACAAAAGAATTGTTGGAGCAATTGAAATAATCATGGATAATACACAATTTGACTTGATTACAATTGGAGAAAGTTTAGTTGAATTTTCAACTAATCAAAAACTGAAAGATGCCGAATGTTTGCACAAATATTATGGCGGTGACTCTTTGGTTGTTGCTGTTGCCGCAAAAAGATTAAAATCAAATGTCGGTTTTATCACCTGCGTTGGAGATGACCCTTTTAAAGATTTTATGATTTCATGTTGGGAAAAAGAAGGTCTTGACCTGAAACATATAAAAGTTGTCAATGAGAAAAACGGCTTATATATGGTTTCTCGCGTTCCTGGGCAAGAAAAAGAGTTCATGTACTACAGGAAAAAAATTGCTCCTGCAAAATTATCAATTGACGATATTAATGAAGAGTACATAAAAAGAGCCAAAATTATTTACGCATCAGGTATCACTCAATCGCTGTCAATCAATGCAAGAGAGGCTGTTAAAAAGGCTTTTGAAATTGCCAAAGAAAATGGTATTACAACAGCCTATGACCCAAATTATTCATCACTGATTGCGACAAAAGAAGATGCAAAAGAATACTTTGAAGAAATAATACCTTATACAGATATTTTGTTTATGAGTTCAAAATACGATACTAAAAGTATTTTTGACATTGAGTCTTTGGAAAACATTGTAAAATACCTGACAGATAGCGGTATTCAAACAATTATAATTAAATCAAGCGAAACAAAAGGTTATCATTTGAATTACATGGGTAATTCTACATTTATACCTTTCTACACAGACCATGTCGTTGATACAACCTCATCAGGGGATGCTTTTAACGGTGCATTTTTGCACGCTATAGCAAACTCTTATACACCGATTGAGGCTGCAAATATCGCATCAATTGATGCAGGACTTCAAGCTCAAGGAATCGGCGCAATAAAATCTGTTCCTTATTTTGACGAAGTTTATAAGATTTACAAAGAAAAGGATTTGTAATGAGCACAAAAAAAAGATTCGTTTTATCAGGATATTTTGGATTTAAAAACTTTGGAGATGAGGCGATTTTGTCTGTTTTAGTCAACAAATTACAGCAGTACAAACACCGCATCACCGTTATTTCTTCTGACCCAAAATATACGATTGGCAAATTTAAACATATTAGAAGTGTTTATACCTTTAAAATCCCTGATATTATTGGCGCTATTGCAAAGTCAGATTTCTTAATTTCCGGAGGCGGAAGTTTATTACAAGATGCAACAAGTCTGAAAAGCTTGATTTATTACTTGTTTATTATATTTATAGGTCTTGTTTTAGGCAAAAAAGTCATAATTTTTGCTCAAGGTATTGGACCTATCAAAACGCCTATCGGACAATTTTTAACCAAAAATTTACTGAAACATTGCACTTACGTCAGCGTTAGAGACAAAAAGAGTTATGAATTGCTAAAAGGCTGGGGGGTAGACACAGATTTGCTTTGTGACCCAATTTTTTCAACAACAATACCAAATGTTGAGAAAAACAGCTCCGTTGCCGTTCAACTGAGAGATTTTAAGACTATGAGCGAAGACTTTATTGATAGACTTGCTCAAAAAGTTGCAACAGAGTTTGCCAACAGAAATATTGAAATATTTTCGTTCCAAGATGCTTTAGATTTAGAAGTTTGCCAAAAATTTGAAAAAGCACTGAATATGCTAAATCCGACTATAAAAACAAAAATCCATTCAGGCTTAACAGATGAGGAAATTATTTCTGAACTTTCTAAATCAGAATACGTAATTGCAATGCGATTTCATGCGATAATTATTGCACTTTTAGCCAATATAAAAACCCTTGCTATAAATTATGATATCAAGGTAGAAAAAATCGCATCGGAATTTCATCTGCCTGTAATTGGTTTGCAAAAGAATTTTGAAGACCAATTTGAACAACTAAAATCACTTGATACAGGTTTTATCGCTCAAAAAGTTAAGGAAAAAGATTTTAATTGGACAAATTTTGAAAAAATTATAAATGAGTAAAATGTTTATAAAATAAGGAGTAAAAAATGAAAGTTGTTGCAATAAACGGAAGTCCGCGCAAAGGCGGAAATACGGAGCAATTGTTAAATGTCGTACTTGATACGGTTGCTAAAGCAGGAATTGAAACTAAATTAATCCAAGTTGGCGGCAAAAATATCCACGGATGCCGTGGTTGTTGGGCTTGTACAAAGAAAAAAGATGGCAAATGCGTATTTGATGATGATATTCTAAACGAAATTTTGCCTGAAGTATTTTCGGCAGATGCATTGATTCTTGGAACTCCATCATATTTTTCTGATATGACACCTGAATTAAAAGCATTTATCGACCGTGCAGGAGTTGTCGCAGGCAGTATCGGCAATCCGTTTAAACATAAAATCGGAGCAGCCGTAGTTGCCCAAAGAAGAGGAGGCGGACCTGCTATCCAAGCAACAATCCATCACATGTTTTTGATGCGCGAAATGATTATTCCTGGGTCATTGTATTGGAACTTCGGTATCGGACGCGATAAAGGAGATGTCCAAACAGACGAGGAAGCAAAACACAATATGGAAAACCTCGGCGAAAACATCGTCTGGTTACTTAAAAAATTGAATAAGTAAAATATTATATTCATAAAAAATGCCCTACATATTAGTAAGGGTATTTTTATTTTGAAATTTATCTTATAACTAAAAAAGACCCACTTGCGTGAGTCTTTTAAAATTGCTCCAGGCCAGACTTGAACTGGCACTGGGTTATACGCCCAATTGGATTTTAAGTCCAACGCGTCTACCGATTCCGCCACTGGAGCAAATATCGCTTCGGCTATGTGTTTATCTTATAACAAAACATCCACAATGTCAAACGGAAAATTTATTAATATACTTATCAATTTCTTCAATTCGTACTGTCAAATCTGATATTATGGCATTTAGGGCATTTCTTACAGTATCTGTGTTTGAACAGCTTGAACGCCCCAACAAACCTGATTTTACGTTTTCAAAAACAAGTTTTTGAAATACATTGATTGCTCCAAAAACATCTTCATCAATAATATCTTTAACTTTTGCCAAATATATAAACAGTTCAGCAACGGCATTTTTTGCAGCCATATATTTTTTGATAAGGAAAAAGGTTTGAACATGGCGCAATTTATCCAAAATTTCAGAATAAATATCAGATATTTTCTGCTTTTTTAGTACCAAGTAATCTTTGAAAAACGTTTCGGTTTGGCGATAACCATCATCAATAATTGCCTGACGTTTTTCCGTCGGATAATTAAAATCTACAACCACGACATTACCTGTATTTACAACCAAGTAATCGAATCTATCACGCGCCCCATATATACTTTTTATAAAAGCAGTTTCTGATGATGTCATGCAAGAATACATCCCATTAACATATTCAATCGGACTTTGGTCAGAGCCTGAAAAAGTACCTTCTAGTCTGATTTCAAGGATTCTATCAGCTGAATTTTGGAGATTTTTTGATAATGACCACATCGGTTTTCCCTTTTGCAAATCACCATCAACAAGTAAATCATTTTCAAGATTAACTGCTCTCATAAGTCCCGGCATGCAACAAGAAATCCTCACAGCCATAGCAATTTCAAAATCAGGTGTTTCAAAATTTGAAAATTCTTTGCATGAAAAATCGTTCATATTAGTGGTTATAATAATCAAATTTTTCTTGATATCATTAAATGTCACACGCTTACATTGACCTTTTAGATAAGCAGGACCATAGAATTTTTGCTCTATCAAATCTCTGAGCCACTCTAAAAATACTTCGCCTTTACTCAGTGCAAATTTCTGATTAAAACCCAACGAAATATCGCGAAATAATTCAAAATTTACTGACAAAAATACTTGAGATAGCTCTTCTGGGGTATATCCTACTGCAATTAATGCAGCAACAAGCGAACCAACGGAAGAGCCTGCCAAGGTTGTCGGTTCAATTCCAAGATGCAATAAAGCTTTATAAACACCGGAATGAGCCGCACCTCTGATTGCTCCGCCACCAAATAAACAAGTATACTTAAAACTGCTATATTCTTTCATAACCCAAATTCTACCATAAAAAAGCGGAGTAACCACTACCTGACTACTCCTGCTTTTAACTAATTTTATTTTGTTTAAACTATGCAGCTAAACCTTTAATTTCTCTGATTAGGTATTCAGCAACCCATTCAAAATCTTTGTTTTCGTGAGCAGCTTTTTCCAAATATTTAACTGAAACATCACCTAAACGAATAAGAGTCATAGCAACAACGCCTCTTTTTATACCTCTAACAACTTGTAATTGATCAACCAATTGAGGAACAGCTGAAGTACCGATACTAACCAATTCGTTTTCTAATTTATTTTTTGTTACATTATCTGCATTTTCTAATTCTGAAAGGATTTCATTAACTGATTGCATAATTTTTTCTCCATACATTTGTCTTAACATTATTATTATAAATTAAAAAATATGCTAAGTCTGATTTCCTTACATAATCTTTATATCCGAGGGATAATATTAATATTTTCTTTATATCTTAAAGATTTTTAAAGTTATTTCATTCTTATATTGCATTATTTACCCCACTTTGATTTCTTTTTGAGATTCAATATAGCGAGAGGCGTAGACTGCGCTGATTGCACCATCTGATGCAGCTGTTATAACTTGGCGCAGAGGAGTTACCCTAACATCACCAACAGCGAAAACTCCATCAACAGAAGTTTTCATTGTTTCATCAGTCAAAATAAACCCTTTTGAATCTTGCGCAATTTGTCCTGAAAAATTATCGACATTTGGAGAAATTCCGATATATGGAAACACCCCATCTACAGCCAATTTCGTTGTTTCTTTAGATTTCACATTTTCCAGTACAAGCGATTTGACACAATCCTCACCAACGATTTCTTTTACTACCGAATCAAATACAAATTCAAGTTTAGGATTTTCAAAAGCTCGACATTGAACAATTTTGTCAGCTCGTAATTCATCCCTACGGTGAACTAAATAAACTTTTGATGCAAATCTTGTCAAATAAATTGCCTCTTCAACAGCAGAATTTCCGCCACCGACAACTGCAACAACTTTGTCTTTATAAAATGCACCATCACAAACCGCACAGTAGCTAACTCCGCGTCCGACAAATTCTTTTTCACCTTTTACGCCCAGCTTCATAGGTTTTGCACCTGTTGCAATAATGACAGTTTTTGCTCTAAATTCATGCTCTTTTGTTTTAATAACTTTTGGATTTGAAATCAAATCGACAGACAAAATTTCCTGCATTGGGAATTTATTAATGCCAAATTTGTCAGCCTGCTCTTCAAACTTTTCCATAAGTTCATAACCACCAATACAAACAAATCCGGGGTAATTTTCAAGTTCCAAATAATTTGAAGGCTGACCGCCGAGCATACTTATATCGATAATCGCGGTAGATAATTCGCCCCTTGCTGCGTATAAACCTGCTGAAAATCCCGCAGGACCGCCACCCAAAATTACTGTGTCAAACTCTAAAATTTGCATATTTAACTCCTCAAAACTTTTTACTCAACATCTTGACCTGCAATTCGCTCTCCTATCACGAGATATTTTGCAGTTTCCGTTTTCATAACACGCCCATCAACATCTGATAGAGTCTTGAGTTTTAGGACATCATAACCTTCAAACCTGTCTCCTTTTATGGAAATCGTGACGGTATCTGACAATAACTTGCTACCGTTTTTACCTGATTTTGAAAACTCGACATTTCCATTATGAACATTTTGAATAGTTATTTGTGCTGATGCTCCTGAAAACGGATTACTTAATTTTATGACGTCAAACTCTTGCGATATGTTCCACAAATCTAAGCCTTTTTCTTTAAAAGTTGCAGGAGAATCGGTACTGACTCTGACAGATTTTACTCTCCAAGAGCCGAAAAATCCGTTTGGAACTTTTTCCACACTGCCTTTTAAAACCATATCTGAAGAGTATGATTGCGCAAAAAAACATGGAACAATGCAAAGTAAAAAGATTAAAAAATTTTTTATAATTGATTTAAACATTAAGAACCTAAACTTGCAAGATTTGACATTTTTGTTTGAAGAGTTTTGGCTGAATCCTCATAACCGGCTCTCCCCATCAATGCATAAGTGTAATTTTTAGCCTGTTCAACCCCCGATTGACTATAGGTATCAACATTATATAATTCACCTGCAATGGCAGTCTGAACCTCTAACATGTACAATAATTGCGCGACATTATAACCATCAACTTTTGGCAAAGAAATTGTCACAGTAGGGCGAGCATAATCAGACAATGAAACTTTTGTAGAATCAGCCTCAGCATTCATCAAATCGTTCATTGTTTTGCCACCAAGATAACCAATCCCTGTGTATTCAAATATTTTTGGGATATCCAAAGTTGTATCAAAGTTTTCAACCCTAATAAAATTAATAATTTTATCATTTGGTCCTTCGTTAAACAATTGGAATTGAGAATGTTGGTCAGTCGCACCAAGTGCCTTAATTGGAGTAGGTCCGACATGGGTGTGATTACCTTGCAAATCTTCATGTTTTCCTAAAGATTCTGCCCACAATTGAACATACCAATCAGAAACATATCTTAATTTGCTTGAATATGGCATCATTACAGACAAATTTTTACCTTTTTTAACATCCATAAGGTACTGAATCAGTGCATTTTGAGCAGCAATATTTTCACAGATGTTAGTGTTTTTCAAAGCCAAATCCATGTCTTTGATACCATTCATAATTTCATCAATATCAATACCAACAAGCGCTAATGGCAATAAACCGACAGCGGAGAATACAGAAAATCTACCGCCAACATCATCAGGAACGACGAAAGTTTTATACCCTTCTTGCTCCGCGATTTGTCTTAGCACACCGGTTTGTTTATCAGTTGTTGCTACAACATTTTTGCGATATTCATCTTCACCCAAAACTTGTTCCAAACGGTCTTTTACAACCATAAATTGTGCCATTGTTTCGGCTGTAGAACCTGATTTTGTAATCACATTAACCAAAGTTTTTTTCAAATCTAAAACGTCCAAAAGTCCGTTCATTGTATCAGGGTCAATGTTATCCAAAAAGAAAATTCTAGGGTAATTGTTACGCTGTTCAGGGGTTAAAAGATTCCAGTACGGTTTCAATAAGGCTTCTGAAATTGCCATACCACCCAAAGCTGAACCACCGATACCTAGGACTAAAACATTATCAAATCTGCCACGAACCATTGATGCATATTCTTTGACATACCAAAGAGTTTCTTCATTGTAGCCAAGATTCAACCATTGTAACATTTGACCTGGTTTATCTTTACGTTTATTCAAATCTGCTATGATTTCAGTAATTCTATCTTTATATTGAGCAAATTCACTAGCTAAATCTAAACCGTTTTCTTGTCCCACAACATTACAATCCGCATTTCGGCAGTCAAATTTAATCATTTAATCCCTAATACCCTTTCATTAACGCGCCTAACCTATACTTTTATTTTATATAATCAAGTCCAAATTTCAAGTGTCATAAGTACAATTTTGATTACGTCGGTAATCCACTACACATAAGATTAAGTAGGGTGGGCTCACTAGCCCACCTGTAAAATGATTAATATCTAACTACATAGTCTTAATACGTTCAGTTAGAGATTCTGAATAGCAAGAATATTATGTGTTCATACTTCACACAAATTTTCTAAGCTTTCAGAATGACAATATAAAAAGGTCATGTCACTACTAGGAACATCGACTTGGAAATGCAGCATTGGTTTTTACGGAGGTAGGTCGGCTTTACTAAGTCGACTGGAGCTTACCCCTTTTTCACTATTGCGACATTTTCCACATGGTAAGTGTGACAAAACATGTCAAATGGCTGAACTGATTCAACAGAAAAGCCATGTTCTGTCAGATATTTCAAATCGCGCGCAAGAGTTGCAGGGTTACAACTTACATAAATAATAGTATTATTGGTAAGTCTGATTGCCTCATCAAGGGAGTCTTTTGTACAACCTTTTCGGGGAGGGTCAAGAATTATCGCATCAAATTTGCGCTTTTCTTTTGCAAAAAATTTCGCCGCATCCATATTGTGAATTTCGACATTTTTAATGCGATTTGTCAGAACGACTTCTCTTGCTTTGTCACAAGACTCTTTGTTTTCTTCTACTGTCACAACTTTTTTGCAAACATCAGAAACACAAATCCCAAATGATGAAATTCCTGCATAAGCATCCAAAACAGTCGGTGATTCAAAGTTGTCCTTTAAGTAATTTTTGACATATTTAAAAATATTTTCGGCACTTTTGGGATTTACTTGAAAAAATGTTGAGACTCCGATTTTGAAAGTTTTATCTATTAATTTTTCCTCAACATAATCCTGCCCACAAAGACATTCGGTTTTGTTACCTAAAATAACATTTGTTTTTTTAGAATTGTAATTGACACAAACGCCAACAACTTCGTCAAACTCATCATAAATGCATTTGGCAAAATCTTTTAACCTGTCAAAACATTTAGTCGCATTTACAACAAGGGTAACTAAGATTTTTCCGTTATAAACAGAACTTCTCAATACAATATGGCGCAAATCACCGGAATGTTTTTTTTCAACAAACCCTTGTACTCCAAAATCAAAAGCTTTTTCACGAATAAAATTAATAATATCATCACAAATTTCAGGCTGTATCGGACAATATTTGATATTTACAATTTCATGAGTTTTTGGTTTGTAATATCCAGCCAAAATTCTGCCTGAATTTTTTGTCCTTGAAACAGGATATTGAATTTTGTGTCTGTAATTTTTCTGTTCTGGACTTGGGATAGTCGGTTTAACCATAATATCAAGTCCTCCGATTCTATCCATCGCATCTTGCGTAATTTCTTGTTTTATCTGCAATTGATAGTCATAGTCGATAAATTGCAACTGACATGCTCCACAGGCATTATACATAGGGCAAAACGGCTTTACTCTATGTTTTGATGGTGTAATTATTTCAACAATTTGCCCTTGAGCAAAAGTTTTGTTTACTTTTGTTATTTTAAATTTTATTTCATCTTCAGGGCAAGTATTCTCGATAAAAACAACACAATTGTCAACTCTTGCAATCCCTGCACCTTCGTTAGTTAATTTTTCTATCTTTGCAATATATTCTTCATTTACTTTCATATATTAATTATACCTTAAACAATCTTTATAATTTAACATATTGTACAAATTATGGTATTATATTTACTACAGTATAATAGGGAGAGTATTTTAATGAAGAGACTTATTTTATCTTTGCTAATGTTAGTTCCACTTGTTGCAGGGTGCGCAAATATTGACACAAAGATTACCATAAACGATGACAAATCAGCATCTGTGGCATCATCAATCACTTATCAAGGCGATTTGTCAGACAAAACTGATTTTATCGGACAAAATATTGAAAGCAATTATGACAAATTTTTGGATGATTCATACAAAGTTGAAAACGCTTATGGCGCAAAATTATCAACAATTACAGCATCTAAATCTGTCAAAAATTTAAAATACACTGATTTAGACTTATCATCTTTAGGTTTTGTATCTAATTTGCCAAGCAAAAAATTTATCGAAATTAAGAAAAACTTCTTGGTATCATCTTTCAATGTCGATATGACTTATGATTACAAAACACAAGCTGAAAAGTTCCAAAAAGTTGAACAAAATACTCAAAAGCCAAAAGTTCAAAACGCTGATGGAGGTTTGACTCCTGAATACTTCCAAAAATATGGCGATTCAGCTGATTTTGATACTGATAACTCTGATGCGGTTGCAGATAACTTGGATGAAGCAACAAAACAATTTACTAAAGAATCTATGCCTGCAACAGAACCTGAGCAAAAACTGACAGATGAAGACTTAAAAACTTCATTAAGTATTCAGGTTCCATCATTTGCATCTTACAACAATGCCGATTCAATGTCAGGTAATATCTACACTTGGAATATCAAAAAAGATGCTCCGACAACAATCAAATTGCAATATGTTCAATATAGCGGTTTTGCAATTGCATTTATAATTTTATTAGGCGTATTAGTTCTAGTATTAGTTGCAAAAAGAATTATTAAGCGTGACTCTCAAAAACGTATAGATAATATCGAAAACGTTGTTTAGAACTAAAATTAAATAATGATAAATAAAAGAGACTGAAAAACAAATTCAGTCTCTTTTTATATGGTTTAAATTTAATCTTTCATTTATTTTGAAGGCTCGACACATCTTGTTGCAGATGCCCAACCTAATCTTTTACCGGCTTGGCATTTGCGGTATTCCATATTTTTATTTTTCATAGCCCACGCAGTACAGCCTAAACCGTTGTATTTTGTTGCATGCGGAGTCTCTCTCAGACAATTGTAATCAAATGAAAAATCATCACCATAAAATCCCATAGGCAAAACATTGTTTCCTGACAAATAAAAGCCAAAAACATCAACGCCAAGCATATTCGGTATTGCAGGGCCATTTACATCGACATAAATCACACCGCAAAATGGTCGCTCTATTGGGTCAACTGACGGCACAATTCCGTTACAGTAGGTTGAACTTGTCTTTAGCGCAATTGAACCCCCATCAAGCAATGATACATAAACAGAAGATGCTTGAGGGTCTGCTTGTTGGTATTGAACTGGCTTTTGAGGTTGCTCAGAGTCAGTATTGTCCTCATCTTGAGACTCAAGCCCTGCTTTATCATTTGCGACAAGGCTTTCTTGAGGTTGAGCTGATGTAATAGCAAAAGGCTCCATATCATCAGTTATGACAGTTGTAGCCACACCATTCAATGTTCTATATCCGTTTGGGGCAAAACAACCTTTATCTGACGCACCACAATATGACATTATTTGAAGTTTTTTGCCAAGTTCTTTTATGATGGCTTCTGCTTTGTTATTACTAGCTTTTACACTGTCCCAATTCATTGGGTACTTGTTATTATTAGCTTTTGCAGTTTCATCAAAGGCGGTTTGAAGTTTTGATTGAGCAGTTGTCAGTGTATCAATATATTTTTGCGACCCCTGCTTATGTATGACATTTGGAATTGTCAAAGTAAATAAAAATCCGACAAGAGCAAGCACAATTAATACTTCTGCTAAGGTGAAAGCTTTCTTTTTCATAATACCTCGTTTATTTTCTACATTCTTAGTTTAACATTTATTTGAGAAATAGTCATCATGCCAAAGTTTTAGTTTTGCAGTTGAAAAACGATGAAAAATTTGTTAAAATGGATATGTTATATATTTTTTGGAGTTTACTATGAAAAAGTTTTTAAGCTTAGTATTAAGCATGTCAATTATTTCTATTGGTTCAATTTCACTTGCGACAGGTTATTATTGCCCATCAGAAAGCGAATATAGAGCAAAAGAAGATTCCTTTATGCAAAGAGTTTCCAATCCATCAATAAGTAATGCAGAGTTTTTGCGCATTTCAGATGAAAATGAAGCTTATGACTTATCGGTTTTTAAGAACTGCTTAGGATATATAAAAACAACCCCTAACCCTGATTGCTCAAAGGTTTCTATGTTGCAAAACGCATATTTTTCACAACTTGGCAGTAATGCTGCAGGAGCAAAGGCTCAAGTTTATGATGCATTAAAATATCTTGGCAACAAATGTCAAGTTGAACAATCTGTGTTAAAAATGTTTCTTCAAGCAAACTAGAATTATATAGGGAATTTTTATGACTAAAATATCAAAATTAATACTAAGCCTAGCAATAGTATCTTTTGGCTCTATCGTCTTAGCTGCAGGATATTGCCCAAGTAATGCAGAATTTCATGCAAAAATGGATGGTTATAAACAAAGCGCATTAAATGACATGCAAAACCCAACAATAACAACAGAGGAAATTAGCAGAAAGCTAAATGAACAAAAGGCATACATGAACGCAATATTTCCAAATTGCTTACAGTATTTCAAGACAACACAAACACCTGATTGCTCAAAACTTGCAATGCTATCATCCAGTTATATGTTTTTAGAGGATGCCAAACAACCTGCAGCAAAAGCACAGACTTATGCACTGCTAAACTCTTTATATGGCAAATGCAAGCCTTATGAGCTTGATACAGTAAAAATCATGGTTAAGTAAATATTATTTAAGCCTTTCTATTATTCGCAGATTTTTGATTTATATTATTTCTTGCACTAAAAAAGACGGCATTAAAACCGTCGTTTAAAATGGTGGGTGTTGAGGGACTTGAACCCCCGACCCTCTCCTTGTAAGGGAGACGCTCTACCAACTGAGCTAAACACCCATTTGAAACTATTTAATTTCGTTAGCTAAGGTGCTTTGAGTTATCCTCTCCACAAGATTTATAATACCAAGAACAAATTTTAATGTCAAGGCTTTTGTTGAAACTTTTTTTATTAATTTTCGTCATTCCTAATAGAAGAGATTTAATCAGTGTGTTGGAGGTAGTTGTGAGCTTAAATCTTGAATATATGGACAGAATAAAGGCTGACATTTTGTCAGGTGATAATATGGAAGAAGTAAGAACATTTAGTGCAATTGCGCATGAAGATGATATTTTGCAAACTTACCTGAAAGAAGTTGGCAAAATAAAACTACTAAAGTCATGCGAAGAAAAAGAACTGGGACAACTTGTAAAAGAACAAAAATGCAAAATTGCAAAGCGCAAACTTATTCAGGCTAACTTGCGACTTGTTGTAAGTATTGCCAAAAGATATGTCGGACAAGGCGTTCAGTTTATGGATTTGGTGCAGGAAGGTTCAATCGGATTAATTAAAGCGGTTGAAAAATTTGATTATTCAAAGAATTTTAAATTTTCAACTTATGCGACATGGTGGATTAAACAGGCAATAATTCGCGCTATAGCAAACAACGCCAAATCAATAAGAATACCTGTTCACATGGCAGATAAAATCAGAAAGTATAAAAAAATTTTCACTGCGTTATCAAAATCTTACGGAAGAGAGCCGACAGAATCAGAAATTGCTAATGCGATGGAACTTTCGATAAATAAATTGAGAAAAATCAAGCAGTCAATAATGTTAGAACCGATTAGTTTAGAAACCGCGGTTACAGATGATTTGTGTATCGGAGACTATATTGAAGATAAAAAATCATTTTCTCCTGAAAATTTTGCAGATGTGGACTTTCTAAAAACAGGTTTGCCTAAAATGATGAACGACTTAACCGAACGCGAGCAAAAAGTTTTGATAAACAGATTCGGAATTGATTCAAATGAACCTAAGACATTATCTCAACTTGGAGACATGCTCGGTTATTCAAAAGAACGTATCAGACAGATTGAGGAGGGTGCAATTACTAAATTAAGACACAATTCAAACATATCCCACTATAGAGACTATATAACAAACTAAATCTAATAATTAACTGTAATTCATCATCTAATCAACCGGTATGGAATATGAGCTTGCTTTCTGATACCGGTATTTATTTTTATATATAAAAA
>DHMN01000083.1 GCA_002405805.1 Cyanobacteria bacterium UBA4641
ATGAACAAAATCGCTAAGCAGGAAGTGGGTAACAATAAATGGTCACCATGTTTTTATGGAAAAGCCTTAACAAAAAAAGACGCAGGTAAAAATATCTGCGTCTTTCACTTTTATCATTTGCCACAAAGGGGGATGTATGGTACAATAAAACCTAAGGAACGGTGATTTAGGTATGGATTTTGTTAAATATATTTCAGATATTCCGATTTTGATTGTAATTACGGTATTTATTGCATCTACAATATACTGTTTTTCTAAATATGCCCAAACAGGCAAACAACTACAACAATTCATAAAATTTATGGAAGGGTTCAAAAAAAACGACCTCAATTTCAGATTCAAAGAAATTGATGCGTGGATGAGCCAAAACCCTTATGTCTCAGCAATTTGGTTAGAATTTAAAAACACATTGGTATTTTCTGAATCCGTTGCCCTAAAATCAGGTAACAACAACGCTTTAAAATACCAAGACATTTCATCTACCGTGCAAAACGTGCAAACAACAGCAGACCCACTATATTACTTCAACGAAGAAACTCTTGTAACTTCAAAATTCAACTTCAAAATGATTCAAACTATTCCAACCGTTTTGACAGGCTTTGGTCCGTTGTTCACTTTCTTGAATATTGCAATCGCATTTGGGAGAATCGATTTTTCTACCCAAGAAAAAACAATTGCATCAGTTTCAAGCTTTATGGTAAGTATGCAAACTGCAGCACTGGTTTCAGTTATCGCAGTAGGGTCATCACTTATTTACTTAATGATTGAAAGAATTATGTACAACAAAATGTGCAAAACTCCTGTCAACAAAATCCAAGAGATTATGGGCGGATTATTTGCAAGCATTTCGGCTGAAAAATTCTTATATGAATTATTGAGAGAATCAAAAATCCAAAACAATTCAACATCAAATTTGATGTCAGATATACCATCACAATTCAAAACAGCATTCAATTCAACTATGGCAACAAACCTTGTTCCATACTTGGAAAACCTTATATTCGGACTAAATCAATTGAACAAACAATTGAAAGAATCATTAAAGGAAAAGAAAGCAACCGACGTAATTGATGAGTTGTTCTAAGGAAATAAATGAGTATAAAAATCAGAGGAAAACAGAATAGCGCATCGGAAGAGAATATCTTTTGGGTAACAATGGCAGACCTTTTACTGGGTTTGGCAATTATTTTTATTACCCTTTTTGTGCTTGCAATGACAGGTTTTTCTCAACAAACTATTCAACAGCAAAAAGTTCAAATGGAGGTCTCTGAAAAAATCGGTCAAGAACTTAAAAAGGCAGACATCAAAGTTGATATGGACAAAATGACAGGAGATTTGAAAATTTCTGATGTAGAGTTGTTTGAACTAAGTGACTGGCGTTTGTCTCCAAAAGGGAAAAAGCTGTTAGACAAACTTGCTCCGATTTATATAAATTCAATTTTTGCAGACAAAGAGCTATCTAACGAAATTCAGTATATAATAATACAAGGGCATACAGACTCTCAAACTTTTGCAGGGGTAAAATCAAAAGATGAACAATTCCTCAAAAATATGGATTTGAGCCTAAAGCGTGCCAATGCCGTTGCTGAATACATATTCACAACAAATTATGATAAAAAATACGCCGACCAATTCAGAAAAATTGTCGTTGTTGAAGGCAAAAGCTACAACGAGCCTGTAATGGTGAACGGCAAAGAAGACTTTGACAAAAGCAGACGTGTTGAGTTAAAATTAAAAGTCAAAGACTGGAATGTTTCAACCGCACTCGGATTAAAGAGGGATTAAAAAATGCTTGATGAAAATAACATATTAGAAACTATAAATATGATAAAACTCTACAATCTTGATATCAGGACAGTGACACTTGCCTTGAGTTTGCGAGATTGTATTGCAGAAGATACAGATACAGTATGTAAAAAAATCTATAACAAAATCAAAAAATACGCTCATAATTTGGTTGAATATGCTGACGAACTGGCAGATGAATATTCTATCCCAATCATCAACAAAAGAATTGCAGTGACTCCAATTTCATTCATTGGAGAGTCTTGCAAAAATCCTGATTATGTAAAAATTGCACAAACACTTGATAAAGCAGCAAAAGAAGTCGGCGTAAATTTTGTCGGCGGCTTTTCTGCACTTGTTGAAAAAGGCTGTACAAAAGGTGATAATCTTTTAATCGAAAGTATTCCGGAAGCTCTTGCAACAACAGAAAGAGTTTGTTCATCAATAAATTTGGCATCATCAAAAGCTGGTATCAATATGGATGCGGTTTTGAAAATGTCTGAAATAATTAAAAAAGCGGCAAAATTAACCAAAGACCAAGACGGAATCGGTGCTGCTAAACTTGTCGTATTTTGTAATGTTCCGGGGGACAATCCGTTTATGGCAGGTGCTTTTTGCGGAATGGGCGAACCTGAATGTGCACTGAATGTCGGAGTTTCAGGCCCTGGGGTTGTTCGCGCAGCAGTTGAGGCACTGCCTAAAGGTGCTGATATGAGCGAACTTGCAAATAAAATTAAAGAAATCGCATACAAAATCACATCTACAGGTGAACTTGTAGGGCGCAAATTGGCAAAAAGACTGGATATTCCATTTGGAGTAATCGACTTGTCACTAGCACCAACTCCGGCGGCAGGCGATAGCGTTGCAGGAATTTTCCAAGCAATGGGCTTAGAACATGCTGGTGCTCACGGCACAACAGCCGCACTTGCAATGCTTAATGATGCGGTTAAAAAAGGTGGAATTATGGCAAGTTCTCACGTTGGCGGTTTGTCAGGAGCTTTCATACCTGTTTCAGAAGACGCAGGTATGATTGAAGCTGCAACAAAAGGATATTTGGTATTTGACAAACTTGAGGCAATGACATCAGTTTGCTCAGTTGGACTTGATATGATTGCAATTCCAGGAGATACCCCATCTGATACTATTGCAGGAATTATTGCTGATGAAATGGCTATCGGTATGATTAACAAAAAGACCACCGCCGTTAGAATTATCCCTGCGTATGGCAAAACAGTCGGTGATAAAATTTCTTATGGCGGCTTACTCGGAGAGGCTCCAATTATGCCTGTCAACAAGCTTTCATCTACCAATTTTGTACAAAGAGGCGGAAGAATCCCTGCTCCGATTCACAGTTTGAATAATTAATAGCAAAAGGAATCACAAAATGGCTACGGCTAGGTCAATTTCAAAATTTGAAAACAGTTTAAAAGAATTTCTGGTAAATGCAATGGCGGATAAATACGGAGATGCACATTCTTATGCATACCGTTATAATAACTTGAAAGTCTATATGGACCCAAAACGAGAAGATGACCCACATTTTTTTGTACAAATCGGAATTTCTGAAGCATGTTTTGCAATTCTTGATGGGAAGAAATTAGAAGGTGGTCTTGGAGCAGAAGACGGATACGTAAAGCGTTGGTCTGACAGGTCTAACATCAACAATGAGTTAAAAAACCACTGGAAAGTTATTAAAGAAGCAATTGCAGCCGAAGAAGAAGAGGATGCAACAAAGAAATCATCTGCTATCACAGCACTAAGAAGAGCCGAATCATCGCAAGCCGACCTTAATGTCGATATGACTGGTACAGGTATTGATAAAGCAAAACGTGAAGAATTGGAACGAAAGAAAAAACGTTTTACAGGATTCAAAAAAACTATTGACAAAAACAAGCATGATAATCCATAATAGCAGGTAAGGAGGCTAGAGAATATGAAAACACTTCATGAAATGGCCGTTAAATTACAAGAATATATCATTAAATCACAAGAAGACGCTCACAACTCAACAAACATGAACGTCACCAAGTATAACAACCTGAAATTAAAAATGGATTCAAAAATTCACTATCCACACGTTATCGTGTGTATAGGAATATCCGAAGTTGTATTTAATATTGCAGAAGGGACAAAAACCGACGGCGGACTTGGACCTGATGAAAAATATGTTAGAAAATGGCTTGGAAACAGCACAGTTCTTTCTGATTTAAAAGAGCTGTATATTGCAATGAGTGACCTTATTAGAGCAGAAGATGAAGACAAAGCCGTTGCAATGGAAGGTGAGGCAGAAGAGGCAAAACGAGATGCTCCAAGAAAACGCCACAAGTTCAAAGAACTGCTAAACGCTGCAATGCCGACAGATGTATTACCGGAGTCTGAAGAAACTGAAGATGAACCGGAACTATTATCAGTAGAAGAAAGTGTTAAAGAAAGAATGTCTCCGGAAGAAGAGGCTCCGACAAATGACGGAGGCCCTGAAACAGTTGAACAAATGAAGAAAGGCTTGAAAGATTACTTGAAATCTATGTTCAGAAGGATATAGAGGCAGGATTTTATATTGTCATTCGGAAAGTTTAATTTTCAGGTGGGCTCCCTACTTTGTATTATTGTTCAGAGTAGCATTAGCCTTTTTTGTCTCTCCGTATGGGAGAGACCGAAATTGTTTTTGAGTGGAACACGAAAAAATACAATTTCGAGTGAGGGTTCGGACAATGCAATTGTCGTTTAAATGTGATGCCCCCTCACCCTAACCCTCTCCCTAGGAGAGGAGATTGTTAACTATTCATTGC
>DHMN01000073.1 GCA_002405805.1 Cyanobacteria bacterium UBA4641
TTGATGTGAACGTTGGCGTGTCGGTGGTTTTGCGGTGCTTTTGCCACCAAAAGCACCCCTGCACGGAGTGCATAAAAAAAGGACGAACCATCACCCTACCCTTTTACCTAGGCGCGAAGACTCTATTTATCTTTCCTGATGTGAGAGAACGAAATTGTTTTTGAGAGGTACTTGAAAAAATACAATTTCGCGTGAGGGTACGGACCTAAACATCCGCCAAAACCTAAAAGAAATACATTTATCATGGATTAATGACGCAATTTTGTAAAATTTTATACGCTAAATCATTACATTCCAAACAACAATCCGATGCGATATACCCCAAATGCAACAATCCAAGCTATTAAACATTGAACAAACAATACCAATACGGCATAGCGTTTGCCAAGCTCTCTGCGCACTGTTGCAATCGCAGCAACACAAGGAGTATACAACAATGAAAATACCAAAAATACAAACGCAGTCAATTTGGTAAACATTTCAGGAAGTTTTGCGACATCTCCGCCCAACAAAACCGTCAATGTGCTAACAACGCTTTCTTTCGCCATAAAACCTGTTAAAAATGCAGTAGAAATTCGCCAATCAGAAATTCCTAACGGCTTGAATATCGGAACTACAAAATTTCCAAGAAGTGCCAACAAACTGTCTGCAGAATCTGTTACGAGGTTCAATTTTGTATCGAAAGTTTGTAAAAACCAAATTATAATCGTTGCCCAAAAGATAATAGTGAACGCCTTTGTCATAAAATCTTTGGCTTTGTAATAAATAAGTCTTGAAACATTTTTGAACCCCGGCATCCTGTAATTTGGCAATTCCATTACAAATGGGACAGTTTCACCTTTGAATACAAAAAATTTCATAATATATGCAAAAATAATTCCGACAATCACACCTATCAAATACAAACTCAAAACAACCGCAACTTGATTTGATTTAAAAAATGCAGCCGTAAATAAAGCATATATAGGGAGTTTTGCAGAACAACTCATAAATGGAATCAAGAAAATTGTCATTTTTCTGTCTCGTTCTGATGGAAGTGTTCTTGTTGACATAATTGCAGGAACAGAACACCCAAACCCAATCAACATTGGGACAAAACTTCGCCCAGACAAACCGATTTTTCGCAACAACTTATCCATAAAAAAGGCTACTCTTGCCATATATCCTGAATCTTCCAATATTGATAAAAAGAAGAACAGTACAACGATTACCGGCAAAAAGCTCAACACGCTACCTACACCTGCAAAAATACCATCAATAATCAATGAATGTACGACAGGGTTCAAACCGTAAGCGGTGAAAGAACTATCAACAAATTTTGTTATTGTAGAAATTAAAAGTTCCATCAATTGAGATAAACAAGTTCCCAAAGGTCCAAATGTCAGGTAAAATATCAAGGACATAATGACTAAAAATGACAAAATCGCAGTGTATTTACCTGTTAATAACCTGTCAACTTTTGTAGAAAGCTTGTACGCGGTTGTTTCATGCGGTTTAAAAACAAATTCCTTACATAATCTTTCAATAAAAGTGAACCTCATATCAGCAATCGCAGATTCTCTATCTAAACCTGATTCTGCCTCCATTTGTTCTACTATGTGGTCACATGCCTCAATTTCATTTGTATCAAGATTTAACTCTTTTAAAATCAACGAATCACCTGCCGCAAGTTTTGATGCCGCAAAGCGCACAGGTATACTTGCAGCCTTTGCATGGTCTTCAATAAGGTGAATTAGCGCATGAATACACCTATGGACTGCACTTTCTTTACCTCCGTTATCAGGGCAAAAATCCAATCTGCTAGGGTATTCGGAAAATTTCGCAACGTTTATTACGTGTTCAACAAGTTCATCTATACCTTGATTTTTTAAGGCTGAAATCGGAACAACTGGCACGCCCAAAACTGATTCTAATGCGTTAATATTGATACTTCCGCCACTTTCGGTAACTTCATCCATCATATTCAATGCAATAACCATCGGAACATCAAGTTCAATCAACTGCATTGTCAAAAGCAAATTTCGTTCAATATTTGTCGCATCAACAATATTGATAAGTCCATCAGGCTTTTCTCGCAAAATAAAATCTCTTGTAACAATTTCTTCACTAGAATACGGAGACAAAGAATAAATCCCCGGAAGGTCAGTTATTGTAACATTTTTGTGTCCGATAATTGTTCCATCAGTCCTATCAACAGTAACTCCGGGGAAATTTCCGACATGCTGATTTGAACCTGTAAGCTGGTTGAACAAAGTTGTTTTACCACAATTTTGATTACCTGCAAGTGCCAACTTCAAATTTGTTTTAATTGCCCCTTTATTAACCTTGCGCGTTTCATAGGAAACCTCTTCCCCCTTTTGAGAATGTTCAAAAGAAAACTCGTAATCCGTATTGCGCCTTGGGCAATCATGTGCATCGTGGATATCATCAATTTTAATCTTGGCGGCATCGGCTTTTCTGATAGTCAGTTCATACCCACGTACCCTGATTTCTAAAGGGTCACCCATTGGAGCAGTTTTTACCAGTGTTACCTCAACCCCAGGAGTCAATCCCATATCAAGAATATGTGAGCGCAATGCCCTATCTTCACATTCGATTGATGTAATTATCGCATCTTTGCCGATTTTTAATTTATCTAAACTTGTATATTTTTTTGAATTCATAATTCCGCCTCGTTGCAGAAAACATTATACAACACACATGGAAATTTTGAAAAATTACACGATGAAATATTTTCCTGTCATTCTGAAAACTTAGAAAATTTATGCAAAACCTGAGCATATAATTTTCTAATTGTTCAGAATGACTGGCAACATAGCTCTCTAATGCAAATAATTCATATTCTGATTATTTAAAACATAAAACGCACAGCCCCAACCATTTCCTGTTTTTGTACAAGTCTTAGTCCAGGGAGAATCTGAATCAGGTGCACCAAGCGGTCTGATTGAATAATTTTCGTAAGAGAATACAAACAAATCTTTACCATAAGTGTTTGGCTGTTTTGGTCCGTTCACATCTATCCAAAAAGTAATTTTTCTAAAATCATCCTGCGGTCCTTTCCACCAGATAGAAGTTCCATTAAGAAGAGCGATTTTATAACAATCAGAACGTCCGGTTGCATAATTATCACCGTGACGAGTTCCGTCCAATCTTTTATATTCTTTATCTGTCACACAAATTGCACTGGTATCATTCACCCCACAATCTGCCGCAAGCTTTAAATATGGCTTTAATTTATCTGCAATAATTGTCGCAGATTGAGTATCAGGACCGGTCAAACCCCAACCATCGACATCACCATTTTCTTGTTCTGCCATCCTGACAGCTTGAGAAATAATTGATTGTGTCTCTCTCAATTTGCTGACAGTTTGTTTTTCAAAATTTCTCTGATTTAGGGTCGGAATAGTAATCGCCGCAACCACACCTATAATCCCCAGCGTGATTAAAATTTCAGCAAGGGAAAAACCAAATTTCACCATTTTTGGTGGCATATCTACGTGCGTAGCACCCTCCGCAAGTGTAAATCCAAATCTCACCTTAG
>DHMN01000027.1:0-7495 GCA_002405805.1 Cyanobacteria bacterium UBA4641
GAGCCGCCAATAATCCAAGACTAGTTCGGAATCCTTTCAATAATCAGGATTTATCAATAATAACATTTGCTAAATTATTAATATGGAAAAGATTCTGAATCAGCTCAGCCTGCGCCCGCATACAGGCTCACACCTTTCGCTCTAGCTCAATGGTTCGCTTTGTAAAGTTCAGGATGACATAGACCTATATGCTAAATTAGAGACCCTGAAACTACGCAGTCGCATTAAATGTGACTCCACTTCGTTTCGCACTCTGCTCCTGCTGTTTAGGGTGACTTAATCAACATTGATAAATTCTGAATAGGATAAAATCTATGTCGCTACGCTCCTTGATTTTTAATCCTTTCAGAATGACATTGCACAAATTGATTTTAGAATGATTTTTATTTGTAAACTTTTTATCAAATGGGGGCAAATATTATGGTTCATCTGTTTTATAATGAATGTTATAAAAAGTAGTAGGAAATTTTTATGAAAATCAATAGTATTACCCCTCAAGTTCTTAATCAGAACTACAAAGTTAATTTAAAATCACAACAGCCTCAAACCGAACAAAGTGGCGTGTATTCTCCATTACAATCAGTCAGGGCAAATCAATATATGGGATATCTGCCAAACTTTACAGGCGGATACAGTTTGAACTTAGCACAAACTATTGAAAACTTGGATAAACTTGCAACAAAACATTCTGACCTTTATCCAAAAAATGTCAGAGAATGGGCAGGCATGATTCTTGAAGAAGGAAACAAAGGCAAAGAAACCTTGATTGGGATTCACAAAAGGTTATATGCAAGTATCAAAGATTGTTTTTCATTAGAAGAATTGAAGGCGAAATTTCCTGAATTTAAAGATGTGAAAGCTGCCAAAGATGTGGATTATAGAGAAGGTTCATTCCTTGATGATATTCAAAAAGGCAAGGTTGAATTTTTCAATCCTGAAGAAGATTTGTCTTTGCAGTTGATAAAATTATATTGGGGTGAAGGGTTTTCGCTAAATGATTTGAAAGCCTACGCAGGCGGTCATGAATTGAACCACATTATGAACAAATTAAACATTCCAAAAGTAAACAAAAATTATGGACAAGTTTTGAAACTTTCTGACCCTAAATATAATGAGCGCTTGACTTCACAAATGAAAGCAAAACGCCTTGAAACTCTTGATATTAAGGCGCAAAAAGAAAGCGGTGAGCCTGTTTATATCAAGCGTGGTCCGCTGTCTGCAGAACACAGACAACATATTTCAGAAGGTTTGCAAAAATATTACCGCGAAAATCCTGACAAAATTTTTGAAATGTCAGAACGCCAAAAACAATTCTACGAAGATAACCCTGAGCAAAAAGATATTCTTCATAGAGTAATGGTTCGTGCATGGAGTATTTTTGGTGCAGACCATATTAAAAAAGCTTTGTCAAAATTTATGAAAGGAAAAGGGTTTAAAGACTTTTCATCAGATGAATTGACTTCACCGGAAAGACTTTCAAAAGAAAAATCGCAAGCTATGAAAAAGTTTTGGGCAATAAATGAATGGGCGAAAAAATCTTTTTCTAAAAATATGGAACACGCTTGGAAATCAGTGAAAAAAGAACAAGATATGTTCTATATTGTAGATTTGACTCCAAATTTATTTAAGAAAAGATTTTTTGCTTGGTGTGAGAAAAACGGAATTGATACCACAAATTTAAGTTTTGATAATTTCAAATACTATCCGCACAAACCGGAACAAAATCAATTAGATTCTTCCTTAATCAGCAAATACACTCCAAAATTCATTGATGCTCAATCAGGTGATGAGAGTCAAAAATTGGCAAATACATACTTTTTGTCATTATTAAGATTCAGAAGAACATTAGATAAACTTGACCCATCAAAAATGAATAAAGATTCCATTAATGCGATAGAAAAAGTCAAGGCGCAAATTGAACTTGGTTTGTTTGAAGGTTTAAATCCAAATACTTATGGTCAAGCAAGATTCAAACAATTGGATGCAGCAGAAGCACAACATATATATAATAGTGTGCTTAACATGTTAATGAATGTTCATGAAAACAGGTTAATCAAAAATCTGAATGAAGAATTGAATAGTGCTTATGTGACATTGGACAAAAGAGGAAATGCACCAATGGCAATTGACCCAAGAACTCTAAAAATACATGATGTGTAAGTTTGATATTAAAATAATATAAAGGATTTTCCAAATCTCAGCCTTTGTACTATAATTGACATACGTACAGTAAGAAAGAGGGAAAATCATGATAGATAAAACTGCAATAATTCATCCTTCCGCACAAATCGCAGAAGATGCAATTATCGGACCATACGTCGTTATTGGAGAAGGCGTAAAAATCGGAAGTGGCACAAGAGTAATTTCTAATGCTCACATTGAACACGCTGAAATCGGTAAAAATTGTACAATTTCACCATTTGCAACTATTGGTTCTGAACCGCAAGATTTGGGCTACAAAGGCGAAGATACAAAAGTTGTAATTGGTGATGAAACTATTATCAAAGAAAACGTAACCATCCACAGAGGTGCAGCTTGCGGAGATTTCACAACAAGAATCGGTAACAAATGTTTGTTAATGGTTGGTTCTCACGTTGCTCACAACTGCGTATTGGCAGACCAAGTAATTTTGGCTAACCTTGTAACTTTAGGCGGTCACGTTCATGTTGGATTTGGCGCATTTGTTGGCGGAATGAGCGTATTCCATCAAAATATCAGAATCGGTGATATGGCTATCATTAGCGGATTTTCAGCATCTCGTCAAGATATTTTGCCATACTCAAAAGGTGAAGGCAGACCACCTGTTCCGCGTGGAATCAACGTTATTGCAATGAAAAGAAGAGGAGTTCCTCTTGAAGTCAGAACTGCTACAAATGAAGCTTTCAAATTGTTGATTTCACCTGAATATAACACATCTCAAGCAATTGAAAAAATCAAGGCTGAAATTCCAATGAATGAATACATTGAAAAAATGATTGAATTTATTCATACTTCAAAACGTGGTGTATTATTGAAATCACACAAGTCAGGACACGAATCATTGGAAGATTAATAGATTTTGTTGTTAATATCTAAAGAAGGAGCAGAGCGACGAATGAAATTCGCCGCTTTGGTGTTTTGTCGGCATTGCTATGCCGACTTGCAATTTATATAATGACATTCCCCTCTTCTATGGAGAGGGCAGGGTGAGGGTTCATTTATTCTTATTTCATGCACTCCGTGCAGGGGTGCTTTTGGTGGCAAAAGCACCGCAAAACCACCGACACGCCAACGTTCACATCAAACTAAAAACTCGTATAGTAGCCGAATAACTCGTCACTTCGTTCCTCAAACAAATTCGGCTTTTGTCATTTACTCGTTTTGTTTGATTGCTCACTTTTGGCTATTGTCGGATTTTTGACCTTCTTGCGGAATTGTTTGTTTGGACACGGCTCTATTATATTGATTTATTATTAAGATATTTGCATAAGTTAGGTGGATTTTGTTAGAATAAAAACGTAGGGCTTGCACAATGCAACTTCCGTCACACACAATTTGACGAAGAAATTGGACGGAAAGGAGGCAAACACTATGGTTGACAAAATAATAATACTTCTAGTAGCATTAAATTTGTTAAAACCGTAGAGCGCGAAGCTGAGTCTTTAATCCGACTAAAGCTTAAAGGCTCTCGCCCTACTCCTATATTATTTACGATTTTTCATTATTTGTCAAGGTTTGCAATTACAGCGGCAGTAAATTCGGTTGTTGACAAATTCCCTCCGATATCAACAGTCTTGCACCCTTGAGCTAAAGTTTTAAACAACGCCTTTTCAATTTTATCTGCATAAGCTCGCTCACCGATATATTTAAGCATTTCTATTGCAGATAACAAAAGTGCTGTCGGATTGGCTTTGTTTTGACCTTTGATATCAGGAGCTGAACCATGAACTGGTTCAAAAACCGCACAATTTTCGCCTATATTAGCGCCCTGAGCAACCCCTAGTCCGCCAATCAAACCTGCGGTTAAATCAGAAACAATATCACCATACAAATTTGGTAAAACAAGGACATCAAATCTTGTTGGGTCTTGAACAAGTTGCATACACAAATTATCAACAAGAATTTCTCTCGTTTTGATATTTGGATAATCTTTGGCAACATGCCTGAAACTTTCTAAAAACAAGCCATCAGATAACTTCATGATATTTGCCTTTGTAACAGCACAAACCTCATGCCTGTCATTTTTGACAGCATATTCAAACGCGAATTTGCAAATCCTTTCAGACGCTTTTCTTGTAATAATTTTTATACTATGCGCAGTGTTTTCATCAATTTGTTCTTCCACTCCGGCATACAAATCTTCGGTATTTTCTCTTACAACAACCAAATCTACATCCTTAAATCTTGTTTCTACTCCCGGAAGATTTTTACAAGGTCTTAAATTTGCATATAAATCTAAATCCTTACGCAATTGAACATTAACAGAGCGAAACCCTTTTCCGATTGGTGTTGTGACAGGAGCTTTCAACGCTACCTTGTTTTTTCTTATTGAATCTAAAACGCGTTTTGGTAATGGAACGCCCTCTTGCTCAATAACATCAGCTCCAGCGGTTTGTATATCCCAATCTATTTTTAATCCTGCAGCCTCAATAATTTCCATTACACTTGCTGAAATTTCAGGACCAATTCCGTCACCATTAACCAATGTTATTGTATGCATAATAAAAACCTCCATTTTTAGTAAATTATACTATAAAGTGGAGGGGTTGTAAAAATTGTAGGGGAAAAATTAATTATAAAATAGTAGTGTTTTTGAATTTATTAACCGTTAAAGGTTTTGTATGACCTGTCAATGTTTTTATTCATTGCAGATTGAACTGATTCATATTCAGTTTGAAGTGATGTATGTTCAGTATCTAATGTTTTGATTTTGTTTTCATATTTTTTATCTTTTGCACTGATTTCATTGTTTTTTCTGTTGTATTCAGCCTCAGCCTTTGCAATTGCAGCATCATCATCTTGTTGGGTAATATCCGAAACTGATGAATAAATTGTTGTTGTCCAACTTATACCTCTTAAATTTACAGACAACGGATTATTCATATCAGGAATATCATTTGTTGCGTCTTTATTTGATGCAACTTCAAGAGTCACAATACCTTGAGTCAATGCATCTTTTAGCCAATCACTGCTTGAGCCTAATTTGCTATTCATAATTGCATAATTTGAACCGTTTTCACCTGCAGTAGATTTGTCAGAAGATTCACCGTTCAATCTGTACCAAAGATTTGTATACCACTGTGCTTTAGATTCATCTGAATAAGTATACGTGTCTTCTATCGTTGTACAGCCTAGGTCTTCTGCCTCAGCCAAAGTTTCTTCTAAAAGTTCATAGTATTTTTGAACGTTTTTATATACTTCTGTTTCGACTTTATTGCCACCATCATCTGTTTCGTATGCAGCCTTTGACTTAATCCAGTTATCATAAGTAATACAGTTTGAATACTCAGTTTTTGCAGCAGTAAGATTTGCCAACAAACCTGATGTATCTAACTCAAGTCCTGAATTAACTTTATTCATTGCATCTTCATAGTTTTTTAATGCCTCTGTATAATTTTTCTTGGTAAGTGCTTTTGCATCAGCATAATCATCATCTGTGTAATTCTTTTTTTGCTCATTTACAGCAGCTTCCCAAGCTTCGTAATAATCTTTTACTCCGCCTTCTGCCTCATCGCTGTTTGATTCAAGTTTTTTTACATTTTCTGCAATTGTATCAGACTTGTACTCTTTAGTAATTCCGTAAGATTCCAAAAACTCATTCAAATTTGAGGCACTTTGGAATTTCTTCGCATCACCAGAAGAGACAATCATTTGTCCGCTTGCATTAATAAGCGCATATTGATTTTTCATATCCGCATATTGATATAGCGCATTTGCAGTCAAATCTGTAGTTATGGCAGAACCTTTAGAATCATAGGTCATAAATTGCAACTGAGTTGTATTCAATGCTGCAATATATTCACTGCTTGCTTCTTGTGATTGAGTAGCCAATCTCATTTTTGCATTAGAAATCTGTTGAGATTCATACTCATTAGAGGTAAGCCTTGCGGTTATTGTTAATAATCTTGCTTGAGAGGCTGATATTCCCATAATCTAATACAATCCTTTCATAACTTATATTATGTATTTCGGCACCATTACTTGTATTCTTTAATAATTTAGCCAGTATATGAAGATTTGTAACGAAATTTATATAAAATGAATATAAAAAGTCAATAAATTTTTAAACGAAGTTTTTATATATATGTAAGAGATAAATAAAGAAAAAGAAAATTAGTTTAAATAAGATTCAAGATTAAGAGAGGATAAAATTATGGCTACAGTGCTATTATTTTCTGATGCAGTTACAAGCGCATATAAAGATACATCAAAAGCTTTGAAAGAAGTTGCTTTAAACGATAAAAAAGTTGTTAAAAAGACATTATCTCAAATGATGAAACAGTCTTTCTTCCACGGAGCAAACAGATTTGGAACTAACTTTATCGCTTAAAAAGATTTTGAAATCGTTGGAATATAGGAACATATAGGAAAGAAAATCATTTAAAGAATTAGAATAGGAATTATTTGTCAAAGACCTTTTTAAAAGGTCTTTTATTTTTTGTAAAAATTATTTTTAAGACTAGCAAATTTTATTTTGAGGAATTTTTAAGGATATGAAAGGTGATTCTAAAATGGATAATGTTAGTTTTACTTCTTCCATAAAACCTGTAAATACAAAATCGTTTTCGGATTATGTAGGAATAAAAATTCCGAAAAAGAACTTTGCAGATTTCCCTTGGAATATAGAATCAAGCGTTGTCGGCAAAGATGTTTATACAAATAGAATTTGTGATTGCACATCGTGTATTATCACTGACGGAGACAATTCCGTACTTATGCACCTAAATCCGGAAGACAGTTCAAATCATTGTTTCAATAATGTTCTTATGTTTTTGAGAAATCATATCGACCTAAAAAATGAGAATCTGCAAGGATTGCTTGTCGGTTCAAAAGATACAAAGAAAAGCCTTGATATTTATAACAAATTTTCAAACCTGTTAAATCAATTAGAAATAAAATTTTCAGAACTCCAAAACGGAAAAAGCCCAACAAGTGTAGCTTATTTGAAAGATACGGATGAATTTTTGGTAAGCAATAATCATATTGATAGAGCACTGAAGCGAAGACTTGACGACCAAAATGTCCTAAAAAATTCTTTTAAACGAGTTTCAATTGCAGATTGCGATGTGGTTGTGTAAATGACTCTCGGCTTGGCTATTACCACAAAACGCTAACAAATGTCATTCTGAAAGGATTAAAAATCAAGGAGCGTAGCGACATAGATTTTATCCTATTCAGAATCTATTATGCTTAACGAAAAAATATGTCACCCTGAACTTGTTTCAGGGTCTCTAATATTACAAATTTCACATAAGACTAATTTGTTCAATTTGAGATGCTGAAATACCGAGTAGGA
>DHMN01000027.1:7554-13145 GCA_002405805.1 Cyanobacteria bacterium UBA4641
TTTAGCTCAACTCATATTCTAGTCAATTCAGAATGACATAGACTTTTTTGTGCAGTTTTGCACACGGTACACTTGCAAAAATCTGACATAGACCGAAGTGCTTTATTGGAGACCCTGAAACGAGTTCAGGGTGACAGGCAACAATGTAGTTCTGCATGTTAATGACGACCGACAATTCCCTATTTAACCACAGGTGGAATCGGAGAAACTATAATTTTCTCCATATATTCATCATTTATCGCTTTTACTTCGTGTCCGATTTTTGTAATTTCATCTTTGGTATTAAACACATATTTCTTTGCAAATCGCAAGACCATCATCCCTTTTTTCGGATGTTTTTCGTATTTATAAATATTATAAATAAAATAGGTTTTATCATTTTGTGCAATATTTTCCAAATAGCTGATTACAGCGACATTTTGCTTTTTATTTTGCACAAATTTTAATAATAAAAAGTTCTCTTTTGATTCAATTCGCGCGTCTGTATCTGTGGCAAATTTCAATGGATTAGAAACCTCCGGATAATAATAAATTCCAATCAAACTTGTCCAATAATCTTTATTTTCTTTTTGTTTAAAGTATTCATTTTCGACAACTTTTGTTTTTGGTGCGGTGTTTGAATATTGCAAATCATAAATATCATTATTGAAATGAATATTTTCTGCATTCACGCTCTGCAATAAAATAAAACAACAAACAAATAAGATTAAATAATTGAGTAAATATTTTTTCATGATATCCATTATTTAACCTTGAAATCACATTACAAATATCCCCCACCTTGGTAGTCAGGATGGGGAATATATTTATTGTTTAATTATTTATTTCTAAGTTTAGTTATAAAATGTTTTAGTCTTCCGATTGCAAGTTTAAGATTATCAATAGAATATGCATAAGAAATTCTCAAATAACCTTCGCCGCAATCACCAAATGCAGTCCCCGGGACAACTGCAACTTTTTCTTCTTTCAAAAATCTTGTTGCAAATTCTTCACTGGTCATTCCGAATTCTTTTATGCAAGGGAAAACATAAAACGCCCCAAACGGTTCAAAACACTCAAGTCCCATTTCTTTAAATTCGTGCATAAGATATCTTCTGCGCTGATTGTAGGATTTGCGCATATTTTCAACATCTTCATCCCCATGTTTAAGTGCCTCAATTGCAGCATATTGACTTGTTGTCGGAGCACACATAATAGCAAATTGGTGAATTTTAGTCATTTGCTTAATTATATCTTTTGGTCCGCAAGCATAGCCAAGTCGCCAACCTGTCATTGCATAAGCTTTAGAAAAACCGTTAATCAAGATTGTGCGCTCTTTCATACCCTCAATTGACGCTATTGAAACGTGTTTATCCTTGTAAGTCAAAGCCGAATAAATTTCGTCTGACATAACCAAAATATCTTTTTCAATAATAATTTTGGCGATTTTTTCCAAGTCATCTTTTTCCATAATCGCACCGGTCGGATTATTCGGATAAGGCAAAATCAAGACTTTAGTCTTGTCGGTAATTGCGTTTAACAACTCGTCAGGTGTTAATCTGAACTCATTTTCTGCCTTTAAGTTTATTATAACAGGTGTTGCATCAGCTAAAATTGCACAAGGTTCATAAGAAACATAAGACGGTTGAGGAATAATTACCTCATCTCCGGCATTTATTATTGCACGAAGTCCGATATCAATTGCTTCTGAACCTCCGACCGTCACAATTATTTCACCATTCGGGTCATATTTAACACCTTGAGTTCTATCAATATAATTGGAAATTTCTGAACGTAGGTCTTTTAGTCCGGCATTTGAAGTGTAGAAAGTTTTTCCGCGCTCAAATGCGTAAATTCCTTCATCCCTGATATGCCAAGGGGTATCAAAATCAGGTTCCCCAACTCCTAGAGAAATTGCATCTTTCATCTCACTTACGATATCAAAAAATTTTCTGATACCTGAAGGTTTGATATTTATAACTTTGTCGGAAAGAAAATTCCTCATGGAGTAACAACCTCTCTTTCATCTTTTTGAGCTTTGTTTAAAATTGTTCCGTGGTCTTTGTATTTTTTTAGAATAAAGTGTGTCGCAGTGCTCAAAACACTGTCTAGTGTTGATAATTTGTCAGACACAAAATTTGCAATTTCTTTAAGTGTTTTTTCTTCCAAAATCACAAGTAGGTCATATCCGCCTGAAATCAGGTATACAGCTTTAACTTCAGGATAATTATAAATTCTTTCTGCAATATTATCAAAACCTCGTCCGCGCTGAGGGGTCACTTTGACTTCAATCAATGCGGTAACTTTTTCAATAGATGTTTTTTCCCAGTTAATCAGGGTATGATAACCACAAATTACACCATCTTTTTCTAATTTTTCAAGTTCTGCCAAAACTTTTTCTTCAGTTACCCCAAGTAGGATTGCAAGTTCGCTAAAATCTATTCTGCTATTTTTTTCAATGATAGATAATAATTCTTCTTTCATATATCTCTCTCCAAATTTTATTCAATAATTATAACAAAAAATAAACTTTTTTATACAAAATACGCAATTCTTATTATTCAGCGGTTTTGTTGCAAATATGGAAATCTATCGTCAGAACTTTCAATCTCCGAAATTTACCTCAAGACTTTACCCCATAAAACCAAGTGTTGTTAATACAAAATGGGGCAAATTAACACTTGAAGAAGTTAAACCGCTTGAAATAAGGCAAAAAGGATTTTTTGAAAAATTAGCTAAATTTTTCGGTAAAAATTTTACATCTCCTGATTGGCAAATATTTAAAGACACAAGCAGAAAAGAAGAATGTAAAATGGTAACAGAAAATTTTGCACAAAATTTAAAAGCTCTTTTTAAAAATGATGATGGAAATTTGACCCTGCTAGTTGCACGTGACAGGCAAAAAAGAATTCAAGGTGCGTGTTTATCTTACGGTTATGATTTAGTTCCAAACTCAAAGGACTACACTTTGTATATAGATTCTATTTGTGTAAACAGACCATATCGAGGTTTTAGTTTAGGCAAAAAAATGCTGCAAAAAACTTTAGAAAACTCTAAAAAATCTAAATTCACGGATGTGTTTTTAACAGGAGAAAAAAATGCCTGCGGATTTTACAAGAAAATGGGTTTTTCACCTCTTTCAAAACAAGATAAAAATCAACAAAAAGTAAGTAATTTTATTGCACTAGATAGATTTGATTATCCAAAATTTGTAGATTTTTTATCAAAACCTCTAAAACCCAATCAAGAGCGCTGGTATAATCGTGCAGCTGAATTTATTGATGAAAGTTGGCTTTAAACTACAGTTATTGCAATAAAAAACGGACTTTAGAAATATATTCTAAAATCCGTTTTCGTTAAATATTTAAACTAACTTATGCCAAGTAATCAACATGTTTTAATACATCAGCACTAAGAGCTGATTTAGGAATACCGTGAGATAAAGCGTAGTTTGCAGCATCAGCTTCTGATGTGCTTGGTTGTTTTACAACTTTTGCAGCATCGCCAATTGATTCAAATGGACTTGCGTAACTGATACTTGATACTTCTTTTTTCACTTTTGGCATAACAGCACCACCATTTAGGTATTCATGTGCTTTTTCTGTTGAAAATTCTTTAAATGAATTTATTAAAGTGTTTTTTCCGGTAAATGCTAATTGATTAATCATTTTTTGTCCTTCTTTATTTTTTTATCTAATTGTACACAGTTGCATGAAGTCTGTGAAAAAAATTTTTTGCCATATTTTATAATTTAAACTTAACAATAGTTTATATAATATGGTGTAAGATTTACACTTGTTATTGACAATAGGTTGAGATAGTTGTATAATCAAGGTATAGAATATATTAACAAATGAATGAATTGTAAATTTTGCTAGGAAAAAGAAATGAATGTACCCCAAATTGATAGCAGTATAACATATACTCAAAAATATCCTAAGAATAATGCAAAAATGCATAAACATCCTAATAAACCGCAAAAAATGACTTATTCTAACGCAACAAGTAATGCCTTAAAATCTGCAGGTGCTTGGTTTGGTTTTGGCGTAGGCTTAGATTTGATTTCTCGAAAATTTCCACTATCAAAATCCCCAACCAAAAATTCAATTATGACTAATGGTATAATTGCAGGGATAGCAGGTTTGTTTACCTTGGTTCATGATTTGTGGATTAAACATAAAAGCTAAAATATTGAAAAAATAGAATAAACCTGATAAAATTTATTTATACGAGTTTATAAATTGAATTAAGGAATATTTATGAAAAGATTTTTGTTAGTAGCGTTATTATCGTTAATTTGTTCTTCTGTTTATGCTGAAGTGATTATGGCTCCACAATGGAGTGAATTTTGTCCAGTTGAATATATAAATGCTCAAAGTTCAAAATGGAATAAAAACGCAGATTATTGGTACACAAGAAGGACTCAATTTGATTCATCTATCTCAAGATGTTTATCATATATGGGAGAAGATTTGAAAGAATGCTACGCACAAATCAGAACTTCTGAACTAAATAAAAATAAGGTGTGGAATCAAAGGCTTGAACAACAGCGTATTGAGGAGCAAAAGTCTACCGATATGTATAATAGAATGCAAACAATAAATACAATAAATCGTTTAATTGATAGCATTGCAAAATAAATATAGGAGCGCTTATGAGAATAATAAATAATCTTTTAATGGTTGCATTTGTTTCAGTAATTGCTTGCGGTTGCACATATCAGGCTCAACCGATAACAGGTATGCCAAACCCTTGGACTGATTGTAATGACAGTTATTCTTGCGGTGCGAAAATTGCAGGATTTAATATGCCACTGAACCTTTCAAATTATTCTGTTAGGGCAATGAAAGGAATGTTAGAAGTAACATATCCGCTGGATGAATCACGCAATGTTACGGTTAGAAAAAGCTATGATGAATCAAATAATGGGGATAACAGTGGGGATTATTCCAAATATTCTGAAAATAAAGTTTTGACATTGTCTAACGGTGTGAATATCAATACACGAGGGGATAAAGATAAAATTTATGTAATGTTTTTTATTGCTGAATCCGGTGTATATTCTGCAAGGTGCGAACAAGGTATGAGCGCAAAAGAAGTTGAAGATATTTATAATGTAATCCGCGAAGTTGAGGAATCAAAAATTCCTTCAATGCCGTAGATTAATGTATTAAGTGAAATTGGTCGGCTTTGTAAAACATATAGGTCTATGTCATTCTGAAAGCTTAGAAAATTTGGGAGAGTTTGCGAACACAAAATTTTCTTGCTATTCGGAATCTCCAGCCAAACAAGGTAAGTATTGTCATTCCGAACTCGTTTCGGAATCCTTTCAATAATCAGGATTTATCAATTATAACATTTGTAAAATTATTAATATGGAAAAGATTCTGAATCAAGTTCAGAATGACATAGACCTTTGTGTTCAATTAGAGACCCTGAATCAAGTTCAGGGTGACATGTAAAACTTGTCGGCAGGGCAAATTCCCCACAAGCGCAAAGTTTACGTAGGTCGGCTTTACCATGCCGACAAAATTTAATTGTTGGGTTAGTAAACCCAACCTACTTTATTTTAGTTGATAAATGTTTTTGTTTTAATCAGCATTGATAGATTC